>DAHVWT010000159.1 GCA_027327915.1 Elusimicrobiota bacterium | reverse complement strand
GCGCAGCGTCCCGGCGAACCCCCGCGCCGACGGGCACACGACCCGCAGCGGCCTCCGGGCGATGGAGCAATCGACCCTGGTCCCCGGCGCGAGCCGGCCGACGTCGCGGCCGTCGATCACGAGCACGGCAGGACGCTCCGGCATGACCTCGACGGTCACCACCTGGTCGTCGCGGAGGACCACGCTGCGCTCGATCGCCAGGTGCGGTGCGACCGGGGTCACCACCATCGCCGGCAGGCCGGGCGCGAGCACCGGCCCGCCAGCCGAGAGGTTGTAGGCGGTGGAGCCGGTCGGCGTCGCGACGATGACGCCGTCGGCGTGGTAGGCGAGGAAGGCCTCGCGGTCGATCGAGGTCGACAGGCTCACCATGTGCCCAGGCACCGTCTTCTCGGCGACCATCTCGTTCAGCGCCACCCACCACCGATCGCCGACCGGGCAGTGCTCCCCGTCGCCGCTGAGGGAACGGTCGTCTCCGGGGGCTGCGGTGATCCCGCCGTCCACGGTGAC
>DAHVWT010000158.1 GCA_027327915.1 Elusimicrobiota bacterium | reverse complement strand
GGGGTCCTGGAGCAGTATTCGTCCTATCTGAGCGACGTCAGTAGGCAGGCCGACGCCTCCGGCGCCGACGCCCTCAACACCTGGTCGGGGGAGATCCGGTCGAGGATCGTCCCCACCCTGCAGAGCCTCCCGGAGCAGATCCGCGTGAAGGTGATCAACGAGGTGACCTCTGTCTCGTCCCTGGCCGAGTCCCTCAACGGGACCCTGGAGCACCTGGGGGTCGGGGCGAGGTTCCCGACGCTGGGCCACGGGGCGTCAGCCATGGACACCGAGGAGGCGCTGAAGGCCTACGCCCGGCTCGCCCAGGAGCTGAAGACCGAGGTCAAGGGGCTCTACGCGTACTACCTGGAGGCGGCCAAGGCACTTGACGCCCTCCTCGACAGGACGGTCTCCGAGCCGCCGGTGGCCCCAGACGTCCTCCTGAGCACCAACGACTACGTCACCGCCATGCGCCTCCTCGGGGAGGAGTACAGCATGAACCTGAGCGCCCAGTACTCAGACGAGCTCAG
>DAHVWT010000157.1 GCA_027327915.1 Elusimicrobiota bacterium | reverse complement strand
CCGGGACGAATCCTTATGCGGTGGCCGTGGATACCACGAACCATGTGGTGTTCGTGACGAACGATTATAATGGAGCCGGGGGCAACACGGTCCAGCCATTCTCGTACAATCCCTCTACGGGAGCCCTGACGGCCGGGACCGCCGTCGCCGCCGGGACGAGTCCCCAGGGCGTGGCGGTGGACTCCGTGAACCACGTGGTGTTCGTGGCGAACGCTGGGTCCAACACCGTCCAGTCTCTGACATACAACCCGGCGAACGGGGTGATGACGAACGTGGGCACCGTCGCCACCGGGACAAATCCTAACGGGGTGGCCGTGGATACCACGAACCATCTCGTCTTCGTGGCGAACGAGGGGTCCGCCACGGTCCAGTCGTTGACGTACAACCCGGCGAACGGGGTGATGACGAACGTGGGCACCGTCGCCACCGGGACGAACCCCACCGGCGTGGCGGTGGACTCCGTGAACCATGTGGTGTTTGTGGCGAACGCTGGGTCCAACACCTTCCATT
>DAHVWT010000156.1 GCA_027327915.1 Elusimicrobiota bacterium | reverse complement strand
CATCCGCAACGCCCAGGAGGCGACACCGGCCGACGGATCGGTTACCGTATCGGTGCACAGGAGCGGACCGAATGCGGTCATCGAGGTGACCGACACGGGCAGCGGCATGGATGAGGAGTTCATCCGGCACCGGCTGTTCCGGCCCTTCGACACGACCAAAGGCGAGCAGGGGTTCGGCATCGGGGCCTATCAGGCGCGCGAGTTCGTGCGCAAATGCGGCGGTGTGATCGAGGTCGACAGCCGCCCGGGACGCGGCACCCGCTTCACGCTGCGCCTGCCTCTGGCGCCGGCGCTCTCGGCTGCGCAAGGAGAACCCCTTGAACTCCAAACCCACTAGGCTTCTGGTCGTCGAGGACGATCCGGGCTTGCAGCGCCAGCTGAAGTGGGCGCTCGACGCCTACGAGGTCGAGTGCGCTGCTACGCGCGAGGAGGCGCTCGCCGCGGCCCGACGGCTCGAGCCGCCGATCGTGCTGCAGGACCTCGGGCTGCCCCCCGACCCGGACGGGGTGGA
>DAHVWT010000155.1 GCA_027327915.1 Elusimicrobiota bacterium | reverse complement strand
AAGACTACCGGACCCGGGTCACGGGGAACTACGCGGTCCTTCGAGGCCTCCTCGAGATCCTGAACGAGCACGCGGACCGTCTGATCGCTCTGAACCGGGACGCGGACCGAACGACCTCGACGCTCGGCGCCGAGGCCGCGGAGAAGCCCGAGTTCCCGCTGGTCGTGGCCGGCTCCGGTGAAACGAGGACGATGGAGTTCCTCGGATACTCCTACGAGCGCTACCGGAGCGAGGTCTCGGGGGGGATGGCGATCCGGTACGGTTCGGAACCCCGCACCTGGACGATACCCGTAGAGACGGGTGGGGCGGTGGTGGTGTCGACGACCCCTCCCGCGGGATACATCGTTCCCCCTCAATGGACCGGGGTGATCGCGGTCCTGCAGGCGCATGGGGTGGCCCTCCATCGGACCCGGGCGGAATGGACGGGAACGGTCGAACGCTACCGTTGTTCGGGGATGATTCGACCGAACCAACCGTTCGAGGGCCGCTACCCGATCCTGCGTACGGGGAACG
>DAHVWT010000154.1 GCA_027327915.1 Elusimicrobiota bacterium | reverse complement strand
AGGTGTACTTCCACCTCGCCGGGTCCGCGGTGAGCGGCGAGGAGATCGGGACGACCCTCGTCGCCTTCGCCAGCGTGGCGGCGCTCGCCGCGCTCCTGCACTCCCGCAGGCTCGGCCTGAGGATGCGAGCGGTCGTCGAGAGCCCTCGCATGGCCGAGCTGCACGGCGTCCGCTCCGACGCCGTGGGCAGCCTCGCCTGGTCCATCTCCAGCCTGTTCGCCGCCTTGGACATGGCGAGCGGCAAGGTCATCGGATCGCTCAAGCAGCGCCACCGGGCCCAAGAGTTCAAGAGCTTCCTCGTCCAGATCGACACCGAGGTGCCCGACGAGCTCGACGTCCACCTGATCCTCGACAACTACGCCACCCACAAGCATCCCCGGGTCCAGCGCTGGCTGGCCAGACACAAACGCTTCCATGTTCACTTCACACCTACAGGTTGCTCGTGGCTGAACATGATCGAGCGCTTCTTCCGCGACCTGACCCAGAACCGGCTCAGGCGCGGCGTTTTCCTGGATC
>DAHVWT010000153.1 GCA_027327915.1 Elusimicrobiota bacterium | reverse complement strand
AAGAAGCCGCGCGACCGCTTTGTGAGGATCGCACCCACCAACCTCAAGACCAACCCGGACAAGGTAACCTAGGAAGGAGAGTCGAATGCTTTCGTTCACGGAAGCTCTGACTACGACCGTTACCGCGATCTCGGTGATCGCGCTCGCCGTGGCCCTCGTGCTGTTGGGTCTGCAATACCGAGGAGAGGAGTTCGTCGCGTGGCTCCGTCGGAACGCCGCATCGGTCGCCATCGGCGGGGGGAGCGCGCTGCTACTGGCGGCCGCCCTCACGCTGACCGTCTTGTTCGTGCGACCCACGCTCCTGACGTGGCTGGTCGCCGCAGCCATCGTCCTGGCCACGATCCTCGGGGGTCTCGGCGTCGGATACTGGTGGAGGCGCGTCGCCCGCCGACGCGGCCGGATTCCCGTGTACGGCGGCATCGAGGTCGGGGGGATCCGGGAATCCCTGTCCTCCTTCGGGGGAAGCCCGGGCCTACCGCAATACTACGGCGTAGGCACTGGGGACGGCCGAACGGC
>DAHVWT010000152.1 GCA_027327915.1 Elusimicrobiota bacterium | reverse complement strand
CCGGCGGCCGGCTTGACGATCAGCGGCAGTCCCGCCTCGAGCGCGCGCGCCTCCAGATACTCCAGGTCCTGACGCTCGCCCTCGTAGCCGGGCAGCACCGGGATGCCCGCCGCGCGCACGCGCGCCTTGGCGAGGCTCTTCGAGCCCATCGCCTCGATAGCCTCGGGCGGCGGTCCGACGAAGATGAGCCCCGCCTCGCGGCACGCCGCGGCGAAGCGGGCGTTCTCGGAGAGAAAGCCGTAGCCCGGATGGACGGCCTCGGCGCCGCTTGCGCGCGCCGCCGCGACGATGGCCTCGATGTCGAGATAACTCTGCGCCGCCGGCGGCGGACCGATGCGCACGGCCTGATCGGCCAGGCGGACGTGGCGCGCCTCAGCGTCCGCGTCGGAGTACACGGCGACGGTGGCAATGCCCATGCGCCGCGCGGTGCGCAGGATGCGGCAGGCGATTTCAGCGCGGTTGGCGATGAGCAGACGCTTGAACATCACTGCGCTTACATCCTGAACAGGCCGAAACG
>DAHVWT010000151.1 GCA_027327915.1 Elusimicrobiota bacterium | reverse complement strand
CGCTGTCGGCCCTCCTCCTCGCCCGTGTCTGCCAGGAGGCCGACCTTCCCCCAGGCGTGGTGAACGTCCTCACCGGGGCGGGCGACACCGGCGCCGCCCTCGTCGCCCACCGCGGCGTCGACAAGATCGCCTTCACCGGCTCGACCGAGGTCGGAAGGGAGATCGCGCGAGCCGTCGCGGGCACGGGCAGGCGGCTCACGCTCGAGCTCGGCGGCAAGTCGCCGTTTGTCGTGTTCGAGGACGCCGATCTCGACGCCGCGGTCGAGGGCCTGGTCGATGCGATCTGGTTCAACCAGGGACAGGTGTGCTGCGCCGGCTCGCGCCTGCTCGCACAGGAGCCGATCGCCGAACCGCTGTTGGAGCGCTTGCGCCAGCGCCTCGACACGCTCCGCCTCGGCGATCCGCTCGACAAGAACACCGACATCGGGGCGATCAACTCGAAGGACCAGCTCGACAAGATCCGCGCCCTTGCCGACTCCGGCGAAAAGGAGGGGGCCGGGCGCTGGTCGCCCCCGTGC
>DAHVWT010000150.1 GCA_027327915.1 Elusimicrobiota bacterium | reverse complement strand
AGTGGCGGTGTTGGAAGACAGGGCCCACTGCTCGCCGGTCCCCGCGCCTCCGAGGTACTCGTTGACGGTCGCGGTTGTCCCCTTCAGTATGTAGAAGTCGATGGCAGGGGTGTTGGGGAGCACCAGGCCGCTGACCCCCGGGGAGCCCTCTACGAGCGGGGAGTCGCCGGAGCCCGCGGCGCTCGGGGCTGTGGCGTAGGACAGATGCGGAGACTGGGGGGGCGAGGGAGGCACGTAGGAGCCCCCGCCGAGGAGGGAATACGAGACGGGCTCTGTCAGGAGGTCGTAGTAGTAGTAGGTCGCGGTGGCGCCGGATGAACCGGTGCTGAAGGTGGTGGTCTGGCAGGCGGAGGCTGAAAACGAAAGGCACCACTGTTCGGTCGAGGAGGAGGCGGAGGTGGTCGCTGAGACCTCGACGTTGGTGTTCGCGTCGGCCTGGAAGGATAGCGGGGTCCCGGTGTACTGAGCGGTCTGGGCGCTTCCTCCCGAGGTGTAGGACACGGTGAAGTAGTTGGTGGC
>DAHVWT010000014.1 GCA_027327915.1 Elusimicrobiota bacterium | reverse complement strand
ATCGTCGCTTCCGAGATAAGCTCGTGGCTTTGCGGGTCCACCAGAACATCAAACCCCGATTGCGGCAACACCACGTCGCCATCCTTTTTGACGTCGAAACCGAGAAGGTACTCGTAGCCCGCGCAGCCGGAGGGCTTCAAGCTCACGCGAAGGCTCTTTCCCTTGGCGCTCGCCTCGGCCTCCATAAAGCTCTGAACTTTTTGAACCGCGCGCTCCGTCAAAGTCAGCATAACTTTCTCCTCCGGCTGAATTGCCGCCGATAACTCATTTTTATTATATCGTCGTCTCCGTCGGAAGTCAAATGAAGGCTACGGCTTCTTGGCCTGCGCCTCGTTCGAGGCGCGAGGCGTGGGAGAGACGGATTTGAGGGAAATCGCCGGAAAAGCGGGCGGTTCATCACTTTTCGCGGTGGATTCCTTGAGATATCCCGGCGGGCAGGAGATCGGCAGGTCTTTACCTGGGTTGGGCCCCCACTCGATCGAGCGGCATAGGAGATCGGGCTGGCTCTTAACCCGGGCCGATGAGGGCGCGTCGGAACTGGGCCGGACGGAAGGCCCCCCGCGCCGAGCGACGGCTCCTTGAACCGCATGGTCGGGAACGGAAAGGAAGCCACGAAGCCAGAATCCAACGAACATCGTCGCGAAGGCGAGGGCCGCCCAAGGCGCCCAGGACCTGCCGCCTTTCTCCGCAGGCAAAGGGTCCGGCATGGGATCCGCGGCGTTTCTTCCCAGGCGTTTCTCGATCTCCCGGGCCAGAGCCGCCGGCATCTCGGGGCGCGTGGTCCTCGCGAGCGCCGCCTTGATGTCATGAAAGCGCTTGAGCGCCTCGCGGCAATCGGGGCACGCCGCAAGATGCCTGTTGACGGATATCTCCTCGGCCGGCGGGAGTTCGCCGTCGAGGCGGGCGGAGAGAATCTCCGGGTCTGGGTGCGTGAAATCAGTCATAGATCACTCGATTTTTGTCGGCGGCGCGCTCGAACGCCAAGCCGATAAGGCTGCGGCCCTGGTGGATGCGGGAGCGGACGGTCCCCGCCGGGCAAGAGAGGATCCGGCCGATCTCCTCGTACGAGAGGCCCTCGATGTCGCGCAGCACCACGGCGGCACGGTAATGCTCGGGGAGTCCGGCCAGAGCCTTGCGGATCATGCCCTCCTCCTCTTCCCTCGACAAAGACTCAAGAGGCTCCTCTCCCCCGTCGGGAATCCGCTCGGCCCTGCTGGATGCGCCGTCCCCATCCTCCGAGGGAGAAAACCCGTCGAGGCCGACGGTCGGACGACGCTGCCCGCGCCGCAGGGAGTCAAGGTAGACGTTGCGAAGGATTTCGAAAAGCCAAGCCTCAAAAGGGCGCTCCCCGTCGTAGCGATCCCAATGATCGAAGGCTCGAGCGAAAGCTTCCTGGGCCATGTCTTGGGCATCCTGTTCGTTTCCCGATAGGCGGTAGGCAAAACGGTAGGCTTTGCGGCACCAGTCGCGCCACAACCCCTCCCACTGAGCGAGGTTTCGTCTAGCCACCCAGTCTCCTATGGTAATACGCCGCGCGCCCCGAAAAGTTCGCGGCTCGGGGAGCGGACGATCACGGCTTCACCCTCAAACGGCGCCGCCGTTCGGCGCGACGGATCGCCAAATCGATCAAAAGCTCCACCAGCCTGGGCGTCGGAACGCCGGCCGCCTTCCACAGTGCCGGGTACATGCTGGAGGCGGTAAAGCCCGGCAGGGTGTTCACCTCGTTGAAATAGCTCTTCCCCGTCCGCTTGTCGAGCAAGAAATCCACGCGGCCCATCCCGTAGCCTTCCAACGACCGGAAGGCGCGGACCGCCATCTCTCGGATGCTTGCCGTCTTCGCCGACGGCAGAGGCGCCGGGATAAAACGCTCGGCGCCCTCCGGGTCCAGATACTTGGCCTCGTAAGTGTAAAAACGAGCATGCGCCACGACTTCCCCCAGCCCCGAAGCCTTCAATTCCAAGGGGTCGCCCGGCCGCGCCCATGGGTCGCCCAGCACCGCGCATTCGATCTCACGGGCCTCGACGGCCTTTTCGACGAGGGCCTTCGTGTCGAAGCGGAAGGCCTCGCGCAGCGCCTTTTCCAAATCGGCCTTCCTTTCCACCTTGGACACCCCGACCGAGGAACCGAGTCCCGCGGGTTTGACGAACAAAGGAAACCCAAGGGCCCCGACGTCGCCCGGGATGGGGAATCCAGGACGCGCCACGACGTAGGGAAGCACCGGCAGTCCCGCGGCGCGGACCAGGCGCTTGGCGACGTCCTTGTCCATGCCGAGCGCCGATCCCAGGACTCCCGCGCCCACGTAAGGGACCCCGGCGGATTCAAGAAGGCCCTGAACCGATCCGTCTTCTCCCAGCGGCCCATGGAGGACGGGGAAGACGACGTCGGGCTTGAATCCCTTGGCCCCCAAGCTCGTTGCCGCGAGAGGAGAAAGGGATCGGGCCGCCGTCCGCGGCGGAGCCTTCCCATTCACTTTGCCGCGATTTTCGAGCAGTTCCCGCCCCGCCGCCGACCATCTTCCGTTGGAATCGATATAGACCGTCTCGATCTGGAACTTCGCGGGCGAAAGCGCCCGGACGATCGTCGCGGCGGAAACCAAAGACACCTGGTGCTCCGCGGAACGCCCCCCGCATAAAAGAAGAACTTTCAATTTTCTCATGGCGCCGCGCCTTCCATGCTATCTCTTTAGGAGCCTCTCCGCCGTATCGAGGAGCAGCTTCTTGGAGACGGGCTTCATCAGCACGGCGTCGGGGCCGAGGGCCTGGGCCTTGGCCGCCGATTCGGCATGCCCCGTCAACACCAGGACCGCGGGCCGCCGCAGGGAATCCATCCTTCGGATCCGATCCAGAATCCCCAGGCCATCCATCCCGGGAAGCAGCAGGTCCAGAACCATCAAATCGGGTTTTTTACCCTGGAGGACCCGCTCGGCCTCGGCCGCCGTGCGAACGATCTCAAAATCGAGCCCCGGTCCCAAGGTGGAGATGACAAGCATCAGGATGCCGCCCATCTCCGGATGGTCCTCGACAATGAGAACGCGCTTCTCGCTCGTGATCGGCGCGGTGGGCCGGCGGTCGGCGGCGGGAGCCGCTATCGACGGAAAGGCGGCGCAGGCCCTGGTGCCGCGGCCCGGCGACGACTCGAGCCAGATCCTCCCTTCGTGGCGCTCGACGATGCGCTTGGCAAGCGGCAGTCCCAGCCCCAGCCCCCCGCCTTTCGTCATGCCGCGAACCTTGGCCGCCCCGAATTCCTCGAAGACGCGGGGCAGCATCTCCTGGGAAATTCCCGGCCCGTGATCCGAGACGCAGACAACCACCTCGGCGCCCTGGCGGCTCAGATCGACCTCCACGGAGCTTCCCGCCTTCGAGAAGCGGACGGCGTTGGAGAGGAAGGCGTCGACGACTTCCGCGAGACGCTCGCCGTCGCCTCGCAGCCAAATCTCCTCCTTGGGAGCCTCCCAATGGACCGTGATATTCTTGGTGGCCGCCTGGCTTGAGGCCTCCGCGACCCTGGCCGCGACCAAGGCGCGCAACTCCACGTCCCGCGGCGCCAGGGGCTCCTCGGCGCCGTCCTTGAGGCGCAGGATGCGGCCGAGGCTGCTCTTCAAGTCGGAGGCGCGCGCGATGATGCCGTGGACGGCCTTGCGCTGATCGTCGTTAAGCGGGCCGAAGACCCCGTCCTTCAAGGTTTCGGCGTAGCCCAGGATGACGGCGAGCGGGGTGCGCATTTCGTGGGAGATATTAGCGAGGAATCGCTCGCGGGTCTCCGAGGCGACCTTCAAATCCTCGTTCTCGCGCGACAGCGCCTTCATTTCCATCACCCGGCCGAAGATGAATTCCAGGTCCGAAACGGACACCTCCGAGCGCGTCAGGTAATGCATCGCGCCCTTGGCCATGGCCTCGACCGCCACGCGCTCCGAGCCGGCGCCGGTCAGCATCACGACCGCGAGCTGAGGAAAATGCTGCCGGATTCTCCCAAGAATCTCGAGACCGTCGGCCCCGGGCAGCAAGTAGTCGAGGAAAACGAGGTCGAACAACCCGTCCTTGAGCCTCGCGAGGCCTTCTTCCCCGTTTTTCGCGACGGCGACGGAGGGATGCCATCCGGGAATCGCCTCGATCTGCATTTTAAACAGTTGCTGCGTCTCGGCGGAATCGTCGACGATGAGGATCGAAATGCGCTGGGCGGGGGCGTCCGGTGAATCCATCTAAAAGTGATTTTAGCACCACTTGATCGTTATCGGCAATAAAGTTATTCTATGGCGTGGGCGCCGCCATTCATCCCGTCATCGAGCGCATCCTTATCCCCGAGGAAGAGATCCGCGCCCGCATCAAGGAGCTTGGGGCCGAGATCGGCCGTGATTATCGCGGCCGAGACCTCATCATGGTGGGAATTCTCAAAGGCAGCATCCCGTTCCTGGCGGAGCTCATCAAGGCCGTGCCGCTCGACTGCGCGATCGATTTCGTGAGCATCTCCTCTTATGAAGGCACCCGCTCGACCGGGGTCGCGCGGCTTTTGCTCGACCTGCGCGAGAACCCGGAAGGCAAGGACGTCCTCCTCGTCGAGGACATCATCGACACGGGATTGACCATCAACTACATCGTCTCGAACCTCAAGACGCGCAAACCGCGATCCCTGGAGGTCTGCACCCTCCTCGACAAGCAGGTACCGCGCCGCATGCCGTTCAAGGCGCGCTACGTCGGCTTTCCCATCCCCAACGAGTTCGTGATCGGCTTCGGCCTTGATTATAACGAGAAATACCGCAACCTCCCCTACGTCGGAGTCATGAAGCAGCCCGCGCCCCACGAAGACGCGCCCCGCCCGAAAACGGCGGCGGTCTAATCGGTCATGGAAAACAAGAACGCCAAGCAGTTGGCCCTCTGGGCGCTGGGCTTTGTCGCCCTCGTCATGATTTTCGGAAACCTCAAGCCCTCCTCCCAAAAGACCGACATCCCCTATTCCTCCTTCAAACGCTACCTGCGGGAGGGCCGCGTGACCGATGTCAGGATGCAGCCGGACCTCATCCGCGGAAAATACAAGGCCACCGACGGGGCCATCCAGGGCTTCAAAACCATCCCCCTTCCCGACCCCAAGCTCGTGGAGGACCTAGAAGATTATCACGTCCAGGATTTCCAAGGGGAACCCGACAGGAGTTGGATGACCGGAGTCCTGGTCAATATCGGCTGGGTGATCCTTTTCTTCGGCTTGTGGTGGTTCTTTTTTATCCGGCAGGTCCAGGTCGGCGGGCGGCAGGCGCTCGCCTTCGGGCGCTCCCGGGCTCACTTGGTCGACGAGAAGGCGAAGCAAAAAAAGACGACCTTCGCCGACGTCGCGGGCTGCGACGAGCCGAAGGAGGAATTGCAGGAGATCGTCGAGTTCCTAAAAAATCCGGACCGGTTTCAATCGCTGGGAGGCAAGATGCCCCGCGGCGTGCTCCTCTACGGCCAGCCCGGCACCGGCAAGACTCTCCTCGCCCGAGCGGTCGCGGGCGAGGCCGGCGTCGCCTTCTATTCCGCCTCGGCTTCCGAGTTCGTCGAGATGTTTGTCGGAGTCGGAGCCTCCCGGGTGCGGGACCTCTTCGAGCAGGCCAAGAAAACCCCGCCCGCGGTCATCTTTATCGACGAGCTGGACGCTGTCGGCCGGCACCGCTTCGCCGGCATCGGCGGAGGACACGACGAGCGCGAGCAGACTCTCAACCAGCTCTTGATCGAGCTCGACGGCTTCGAGCAGAACAAGGGCATCGTGCTGATCGCGGCCACCAACCGCCCCGACGTCATCGACCCGGCCTTGCTGCGGCCGGGACGATTCGACCGCCAAATTCATGTCCCAATCCCCCACCTGAAGGGACGCGAGGAGATTCTCAAGGTCCATGCCCGCGAGGTCAAGATGGAGGCGGACGCCGATCTCTCCCTTATAGCCCGCAGGACCCCGGGCTTCACCGGCGCCGACCTGGAGAATCTCATCAACGAGGGGGCCCTCCTCGCGGCCCGGAGGCGCAAGGAGGCGGTCAGCCTCTCCGAACTCGACGAATCGATCGAACGGGTCATGGCGGGGCCCCAGAAGCGATCAAGCCTCATGAGCGAAAAGGAAAAACGCGTCGTCGCCTATCATGAGTCGGGGCACGCGCTCGTCGCCAAGCTCCTGCCGGAGACGGACCCCGTCCACAAAGTTTCGATCGTGTCGCGCGGCCAAGCGCTGGGCTATACTCTCCAGCTTCCGACGACCGACAAGGTCCTCACCTCCAAGACAGAAATCCTCAACCGGCTCGCGGTCCTTCTGGGCGGGCGCTCCGCCGAGGAACTCGTCTTCGCCGAGATCACGACCGGCGCGGCGGACGATCTCGCCAAGGCCTCGAGCTACGCCATGAAAATGGTCACCGAGTTCGGGATGAGCGACAAGGTCGGCCCCCTGTCTCTTAAGAAGCCCGACCAAGAGGTCTTTCTGGGACGGGACCTCGTCCAAAAGGGAAGCTATTCGGAAAAAACAGCCCAGCTCATCGACGAGGAGGTCAAGCGCATCGTGCTTGAGGCGCAGCAGCGCGCCCGGGAGCTTCTCGCCAAACACAAGCAGATCCTCGACTCCATGGCCGCCAAGCTTTTCGACAAGGAAATCCTGACCGGCGAAGACATCGATGGCATCCTCAAGGCTGGCGCCCCTGCCTAGCCTCGAAGCGCCGCGGCTTTTCGGCACCGATGGGATCCGCGGCATCCCGGGCGAATTCCCGCTCGACCGCGACTCCGTCGTCCGGATCGTCGCCGCGACGGCCGCGGTCCTCCTGCGATCGAGGCCTAGGGCCGCCAACGGCGGGCCGCCGCGGGCCTTGATCGTCCGCGACGGGCGAGGGACCGGATCGGCCCTCGCCGCCGCGGTCGCGCGAGGACTTGCCCGGGCGGGAATCCGGGCCGTCGACCTCGGCATCCTGCCGACCCCCTCCCTTTCAAGGCTGGTGCCCCGCCTCGGCGGAGTCCTGGGAGTCTCCATCTCGGCGAGCCACAACCCCGCTCGCTACAACGGTCTCAAGTTCTTTGCGGCGGACGGCTTCAAAATGTCGCAGGAGGCGGAAACGAGGGCCGAAAAGGAGTTTTTCCTGCCCGCCCGCCAGGCCGCGCCCGCGAGGGAGGCCCCCCGCCTCGAGCGTTCCGAATCGGGCCTGAGGCTTTATCGGGATTTCCTGCGCTCGAGCTTCCCGGCGCATCTGGACCTCCGGGGTCTTCGGCTCGTGGTCGACTGCGCCAACGGCGCCTCCTCGACGCTGGCGCCGGATCTCTTGAGGAGTCTCGGGGCCGAGGTGGCGGCCTTCTCGGCGCACCCCGATGGGACCAACATCAACCTCGGCTGCGGCTCGGTCCATCCGGAACGCATGGCTCGCGCGGCGAAGTCGGCCCGGGCCTTCGCGGGATTAAGCTTCGACGGCGACGCGGACCGCGTGCTGATCGCCGACGAGACGGGAAAACTGTGGGACGGCGATTTTCTCATCGCCTTCGCCGCGCGGGAACTCCTGGAGCGGCGGCTGCTGCGCCGCGACAAAGTCGTCGTGACGACGATGTCCAATTACGCTCTCTTGCGGCACTTGGAGGCTCTCGGCATCACGACCGTCCAAGTCCCCGTGGGCGACCGCAACGTCTCCGACGCCCTGGAGCGCGAGAATTTAAGCCTGGGCGGCGAATCGTCGGGTCATCTGGTCTTTTGGGACTGGGCCAAAACGGGCGACGGCATGCTGACGGCGCTGCAGACGCTCGCCTTCGCCCGCGCGCGAGGCCGGCCCCTTTCAAGCCTGCGCCCGGCCTACGTTCCCGTTCCCCAAGTCATTCTCAACGTCCCCGCGCCCCGCAAGCCGCCGCTCGACGCGCTTCGCCGCTTCCAGACGGCGCTCAAGCGGCACGAAGCGGCGCTCAAGGGGACGGGGCGCATCGTGGCGCGCTATTCGGGAACCGAACCCCTCCTGCGATTGATGGTGGAGGGCCCGGGAGCCCGCCGCGTGCGGACGATCGCCCGCGCGCTGGGCGCCGTTTATCTGAACGAAACTAGCGAGGAGGCGGATTGGGATGAACTTTGAAGATCGGCCGGTCAAGCTCGGCGTGAACATCGACCATTTGGCCACCCTGCGGCAGGCGCGGCGGGACGTCGAACCCGATCCGATCGTCGCCGCCAAGCTCGCGAGGCTCGCGGGGGCGGACATGATCGTCGTCCACCTGCGCCGCGATCGCCGACACATCCAGGACAAGGACCTTTTCGATCTGTGCCGCCTCAAGGGCAAGACCCACGTCGAGGTTTGCACGGACCCAGCCATGCTGGCCGTCGTGATGAAGGCGAAGCCTTTTTCCGTCTGCCTCGTGCCGGAGCGTCCCGGCGAGGTTTCGACGGAGGGAGGGCTCCGGCTCGCCGACGGCGCGGAGAGGGCGGCCGGCCGGGCGATCGAGCGCCTCAAGAAGTCGGGCATGTCCGTGAGCCTCTTCGTCGACCCGGAAGCCTCGGCCGTGCGCTTGGCCAAGAGCCTCGGCGCCGACACGGTCGAGCTTTGCACGACCGCTTACGCCGAGTCGAAGGGGGGCCGCGAGGGCAAGACGGCCCTCGAAAAAATCGACCTGGCGGCCTACTTGGCCCATGAGCTAGGCCTCGGAGTGCACGCCGGGCACGGGCTCGACTACGAGAACGTCCGGGCGGTGGCTGGCATCGCCCATCTTGAGGCCGTCAACATCGGCTTTTCGATCGTGTCCCGATCCGTCTTTATCGGGATCAAATCCGCGGTCGCCGAGATGAAGAGGTTGCTCCAATAACAACGCAACGGAAAGCCGCAGAAGGCTGCGGAAGGTTGCGGAAAGAAACGAACTTCCCTGGCCTTCCTTGGCTTTCTTTGGCTATCCGTTGCTCTCCCTAAAAAAATGTGCGGCATCATCGGCTACGTCGGGAAGAGATCGGCCGTTCCGATCGTCCTTGAGGGCTTGAAGCGCCTTGAATACCGGGGGTACGACTCGGCTGGCGTCGCCGTCCTGACCAACGGCGCGATCGAGCGCCGCCGCACCGCCGGAAAGGTCTCCGCGTTGGGGGCTCTCCTCGCGAAAGCCCCTCTTCCCGGGACGACGGCCCTCGGCCATACGCGTTGGGCGACCCATGGAAGCCCCAAGGAGGAGAACGCCCACCCGCACTCGGACTGCACGGGAGGGCTGGTCGTCATTCATAACGGCATCATCGAGAACTACATCGAACTGCGGTCCGAGCTCGCCCGCCGGGGCCACCGCTTTTCATCGGAGACCGACACGGAGGTGGTGGCCCATTGGATCGAGGAGGCGTTGAAGAAAATTCCCTCCCCCCATGGCCCGCGGGAACAGGAAGCCGCCCTGATCAAGGCCCTTCAGGCCGCGGTGAAGAGCCTCCGAGGCGCCTACGCCCTAGCCGTGCTCTGGAACAAGGCTCCCGGCGTCATCGCCTGCGCGAAGACCGCTTCTCCCTTGGTCGTGGGCCTCGGACGAGACGAGAACTTCCTCGCCTCGGACGCCCCGGCCTTCCTCTCCCACACCCGGCGCGCCGTTTACCTGGAGGACGGCGAGATAGCCGTTCTCAGCCGCGAACGCTGCCGCCTGATGCGCTTCGACGGAACGGCCGTGCCGTGTCGGCCGGTTAGAATCCCATGGGATCACGCCAAGGCCGAGAAGGGGGGCTTCAAGCACTTCATGCTCAAGGAGATCTACGATCAGCCCCAAGCGATCGAGGATACCCTGCGCGGCCGCGTCCCGTTCTCGGGCCCCAATTTCGAGCGGGAGACGGGTTTGGCCTCCTCCTTTCTTTCGCGAGTCAAGCGAGCGCGGCTTATCGGTTGCGGGACGGCCTACCACGCCTGCCTTGTCGGGCGATATTGGTTGGAATCCCTCGCCGGGATACCCGCCGAAGCGGAGACGGCTTCGGAATTCCGATACCGGGAATCGGTGATGGAGCCGGGGGAGCTCGTCATCGCCGTGAGCCAGTCCGGCGAAACGGCCGACACTCTGGGCGCGGCGAGGCTCGCGCGTTCACGCGGCGCCAAGGTCCTCGCCGTGACGAACTGCCTGGGTTCGGCCCTGGCCCGCGAGGCGGATTTCTCCCTCTACACGCGCTGCGGCCCCGAACTCGGGGTCGCGTCGACCAAGGCTTTCACGGGACAGATGTCCGCCCTGGCCGTGGTGGCCGCGCGCATCGGCCTGGCGCGTGGAACGCTGTCCCGGCCGCGGGCTTCCGAGCTCGCGGGGGCGATGTTGGCCCTTCCCGCCGCCGCCGCGGCCGCGCTCAAGCTCGACGCCGAGATCCTCAAGGTCGCCCGGAAGCTGCGCCGCGAAGAGCACTTTTTCTACATCGGACGCGACCTCAACTACGCCGTCGCCTTGGAGGGGGCTCTCAAGCTCAAGGAAATTTCCTATCTCCACGCGGAAGGCTACGCCGGCGGCGAGTTGAAGCACGGACCCATCGCCCTCATCGAAAAGGGGGGGCCCGTGATCGCCCTGGCGACGCGCTCCCGCCTTCGCGAGAAAATCCAAGGAGCCGTCTCGGAGGTCAAGGCTCGAGGCGCCCGCGTCATTGCCGTCCAGACCGAGGGCGACCCGCCCGTGCACGGAGCCGACGCGATCCTGCGCCTTCCCGAATGCCCGGAGGTCTTGGCCCCCATCCTCGCGGTCATCCCGCTGCAGCTCCTGGCCTATCACATCGCCGACCTGCGCGGCTGTGACGTGGACCAACCCCGCAACCTTGCCAAAAGCGTCACGGTGGAGTAAGGGCCGAGCGGGGCGCGGCGGGGGCCTGGGCCTCGACATCGTCGAGGTCTCCCGCATCAAAACCGTGGCCCGGCGCACCCCCCTGTTTCTATCGCGGGTCTTCGCCCCGGAGGAAATCCGCTACTGCCGGGCCAAGAAAAAGCCCTGGCCGCATTTCGCGGCGAGGTTCGCGGCGAAGGAAGCGGTCTGGAAAGCTCTCGGACACGGCGGCGTCGCGCTCAAGGATATTCGCGTCGAACGCGACGTCCTCGGCCGTCCCTACGTCCTCGTCCAAGGACGCGTGAGGCGCGACCTCGAGCTGTCGCTGACCCACACGGAGCGCTACGCCGCGGCGGTCGCGTTGGCCTCCGGCAACTCCCGATAATGGCCGCGTCCTCCCTTTCCGCGTTGCGGCGCGCCCTCATCCCCCGCTTGCCCGACGACCACAAGGGCGTCTTCGGGCATGCCCTCATCGTGGGAGGCTCTCGGGGAATGCTCGGGGCCCCCCTTCTTTCGACCCGGGCGGCGTTGCGCTCGGGCGTGGGCCTGGTGACGCTGGCCCTGCCGCGAAGCCTCCAAGACGCCGCCGCGGCCGCCGTTCCCGAGGCGCTGACGCTCGGGCTTCCGGAATCCCCCACGGGCTCGATCGAATCCTCCGCGCTGGCGGTCATCCAGGAAGCCCTCCAAAGCCGCCGGTTCACCGTCGTCGCGATTGGGCCCGGGCTCTCGCTCGCGCCCGGCGCCCAGGAGTTCGTCTTCTCCTTGCTCGAGGGCGTCAGCCTTCCGGCCGTGGTGGACGCGGACGCCTTAACCGCCCTCGCGGGAGCCGCGAAGCGCGCCAGGGAGATCTTCGCCGGACGTCGTTCCCTCCCCTGCGTCTTCACCCCGCACGCCGGCGAAATGGCGCGATGCCTCGGCCTCCATCGGACGGCGGCCGTCCTGAAAAACCGCGGCGCCTCGGCGATGAAGCTCGCCCAGGACTGGCGCGGCGTCTGCCTCCTCAAGGGGCGCAACAGCGTCGTCTCGGACGGCCGGGAGTCCGCCATCAACGCGACGGGCGGCCCCTCCCTATCCAAGGGAGGCTCCGGGGACGTCCTCACGGGCCTTCTCGCCGGTCTCTGGGCTCAGATGATCGCGAGCGGCCGTTTTAAGGGATCGCCCATGGAAACCGCCTTTGGGGCCGCCGCGCTGGGCGCCCATCTTCATGGCATGGCGGGAGATTTGGCCGGCCGGGCCTTGGGCGCCTGGTCCACGACCGCAAGCGACGTCATCGACAACCTCCCACAAGCTTTTAAAAAGCTCTCGCGGTGACTTTCCTCTCCTCGGTTGGCGAGGCGCGGCTCCTGGACCGCATCTATGAGCGGCTTCAGCGACAGCGCTTCCCTTTTCTCCTTCTCGGCCCTGGGGACGACGCGGGTCTCCTCAAGATCGGCTCCGGCAAGATTCTCGTCGCGACCCACGATGATCTTGTCGAGGGCACTCACTTTGAAAGCCGTTGGGCGGATTTCAAGAAGCTCGGCCGAAAGCTTCTCCGGGTCAATTTGAGCGATCTCGCGGCGATGGGGGACGTCAAGCCCCTCGCGGTCCTCGCGACCGCGGGATTTCCGGGCTCGACGCCCGAGCGTCGGTTCCAGGAATTCCTAGAAGGGCTCTCCGCCGACTGCGCCCTCTTCAAGACCGCCCTGCTAGGAGGCAATTTGGTGCGCTCCGAGCGGGTTTTTTTCGGCTTGACGGCCCTGGGAGAAGCGGATCCCCGTTTCATCCTTCGGCGCTCCGGGGCTCGCGCCGGGGACATCCTGTGCGGGGTGGGCCCCCTGGGGCTCGCTGGGAGGGGCTTGTCCGCGCTGCGCCGGGGAATCAAGAGCGGCCGGGCGGTCCGGGCGTTCTGGGAGCCGGAGCCTCAATTCAAAGCAGCCCGCCTGCTCGCGCGCTCCAGGCTCGCGACCTCCCTCATCGACAACTCGGACGGCCTCGCGCGCTCGGCCGCGGAGATCGCGCGGGCCTCCGGAGTTTCCTATAGGCTCGATCCCGCCTCGATCGCGCCAGGAGACCCGGACGCCGGGGAGGATTACGGGCTCGTCTTCGGCGTTCCTCCTCGACGATTGGGCCGGCTCAAGGCCGTCCTGCCCTCCGCCTACCGGCTCGGAGTGTTCACCCGGCGCGACGGCGCGTCCAGACCGGTCCAAGACGGATACGACCAGTTCCGCCAACGGCATGATCGTTAATACGAGAGGCCCGGAGGAGACGCGCTCGCTGGGAGAGCGCATGGGACGCCTCCTCGAGCCCCTGGATGTCCTTTGCCTGAGAGGAGAGCTTGGCAGCGGCAAGACGACGTTCGTCTCCGGGCTCGTCCGGGGCCTCGGAATCCCGGCGCCCGTCCAGAGCCCGACCTTCACCCTCGAACGCGTCTACCGCGGCAAGGGCATCGTCTTGCACCACTTCGATCTCTACCGCGTCGCCGCGGCCCATACGGGCGACGTCGGAATCGAGGCGGCGCTCCAGGACCCCTCGGGCATCATCGCGATCGAGTGGCCCGAATCGGGCGACGTCTATCTTCCAGGCGACCGTCTCGATCTCAGCTTCTTCCATTCCAGGGGCGACGCCCGCCGCATTCGCATCGAGGCCCGCGGCCAACGCCCGAGAAAGATCCTCGCGGCGCTCCGTCGCCTTGCGTTGCCGCTCTCATGAACCTATCCGCCCTCGACGTGGCGATCCTCGCGGGCTACGTCGTGGCCCTTTTCGGGGTGGGAATCTGGGCCGCGAGGACGCCGTCGCGAAACGCGGAGGATTACTTCCTCGCGGGGCGCCGGATCCCCTGGCTCGTCACGGCCGCGAGCTTCCTTGCGACGGCGATCTCGGCTTTGACCCTGATCGGAGGCCCCGCCGAGGGTTATTCCGCCGACTGCCGCTACCTTTTCGGCAACGTCGGCGACATCGCCGCGGCCCTCTTCGTTGCCGCCGTTTTCCTTCCTTATTACCAGAAGCTCCGCGTCACCTCGATTTACGAGACGATCGACCGGCGCTTCGGTTCCAGCGCCCGAGCCGCCGCCTCGGGCTACTTTCTGATCTCAAGGACCCTGGCCTCGACGGTCCGCGTCGTGGCCGCGGCCAAGGTCATCGAGGTCGCGAGCGGCGGCGCCTTGTCTTATCCTTGGGCGGTCACCCTGACGATCCTCCTCATCCTCGCCTATTCGACGGCGGGCGGCGGAAAGGCGATCGCATGGACGGATCTCCTTCAGTTTCTGCTCATCGTCGCCGCCGCCGGCGCCACCGTCGTTTTCGTCGCGGGCCAAATCCCAGGCGGCGTTCCGGCCATCATTCATGCGGCGCGCCACGCCCGGGCGCCGGATGGATCGACCTACGACAAGCTCAATTTCATCGAGTTCCTCAAACCGAAGAACCTGTGGCTCTTCCTCCTGATCGCGTGCTGGGGGTTCTTCAATTCGGCGGCCGCGTACGGAACGGACCAGGATCTCGTCCAGAGGCTGCTCATGTGCGACGACCCGAAAAAATCGCGCTGGAGCCTCATCCTTTCGGTCCTCGCGTCGGTCCCCATCGCGCTCGTCTTTCTCTTGATCGGCGTCGCGATCTACGCCTTCGCCCGGCTTCATCCGGATTTCGCGGCCGGCGTCGGCGACCCCGACCAAGTCTTTCCCCGCTTCATTCTCTACGCCATGCCGAGCGGCCTGAAGGGGCTTCTCCTCGCCGCGCTCGCCGCGGCCGCCATGGGCAGCTCCAACTCCGCCTTGGCCGCGCTCGCGACCTCCTTCACCGTCGATTTCTATAAGACCTGGAAAGGAGATGGGACCGCCCTTGAGACCCTGAAGGTCTCCAAGATATCGTTCGTGGGCTTCGGCGTTCTCTTTCTTTTCCTGGCGCTCGTCATGCCTCATTGGGGCGATCTTTTATGGCTTGGCTTCCGGATGGTGTCCTTCACCTACGGCCCGCTCTTGGGACTCTTCGCCCTGGCGGTCCTGACCGACTGGCGGGTCTCCTCAAGGCCGCTTGTCGGACTCATGCTTGGCTCGACGGCAGTCACGCTGACGCTCGCGATCCTCGCCGGGAAGCTCTCTCCTGGCGACGGCTCGGGCTTCTGGCGCGCGCTCCACGCCGATTACTGGCGGCTCTACGTTCCCGGAGGCGCGCTCGCCGTCTTCTTCGGGGCCCGGATGTTTCGGCAGGAGGCGTAATTTTCAGTAGCGTTCGAGCCCAGTCGCTCTTGCCCCGGCCATTCTTTCTAATCCAATAACAAGGAAACCAGCATGCCCAGATAGGCGCCGGCGACGGCTCCCATCATGATCCCGATTCCGGGACTGGCGGCTCCGACGGCGGCTCCCGCCAGGAGGCTCCCTGAAATCATATGCCGCGTCGGCCCCGAGCCAACGCCATCCGGAGCTCTAGGCACGCCACGCATCACGAGCCGGCGCCGACGAACGGCTCGGCCCTCAAACCTCCGTCCGCCGGGCTCAGCCGCCGGAGCCGCGCCGAACTTGCCCGTCCCAAGCCGCGCGGCCGACGTGCCGCTCCCGGGAGCGCCCGCAGCCTCCGCGAAGACCCGCCGCGCCCGCGCGGCGAGCCGGGTCAGATCGTCCGCTGTCGCCGCATTCGCCCCGAGCGCCGTCATCAATCCGGCCAGGATCAGCTTTTTCATGTTAGGAGCCTCCGGCTCGAGATCTGCGTTGATCCTCATTATCCCCGAGGCGCGGTTCCGCTCCTGGGCCCGAGGGGGAAGCGGTTTGAGGAATAAAGGCCTACCCGTTCCGGGGACTTTCGGCCTCGGGCCGCGCGGCCGTTTACGCCGGGGACCCGGCCAGCACCCGGACCGGGAGGACCATGGCGTTTAAGCCCGCGAACTGGAGGCGGCGCTGAATCTGATAGGCCGTCTCGTTGTGGAGAAGCCTGTGAAACCACTTCTCATCCTCGAAGATGAGTCTCCCGGCGAAGATGATGGAGCGCGGATAGTCTCTCGCGGTCTCGAGACATAATCGCTCCGCCTGCTCGAGAACGTCGGTCCCCATCTCCATGCGCCAGTCCGCGGCAAGACCCAGGCTGCGGGCGAGGGCTGCGTATTCTTTCAAGGACTTCTCCGTCGTCCGCCGGATCTCCTCCACGCGGGCGATCCCCTTAAAGCTCGCCGCGTCCACCACGCCGACCGACACGAAGATGAAGTTCTTGAAATAGTAGGGGAAAAGCTTCTGGATGGCTAGGATGGAGTGGATGCCGAGGCCTCCATAGCTCCCGACAAGAAGGATCGCCGTCGGGGCCTTGGCGTCAAGGGGCTTTCCCGGCGCCTCCTCCATGCGGGGAAGCCCCGTCATGATTTCGTCCAATCGCGAAAGGTTCTTCTTGACGAGGAGGTAATGCCTCTTGATCAGGAGACAGCCGCCGACGAGCAGCGCCGTCAGCAGGAGGGTCAACCAGCCCCCCTGGAAGAACTTGGCGTAGAGGCTCACCCCCAAGATGGAAAAGCACAGCACGAAGCCCACCCCGTGGACGAATAGGTTCCAGACCCAGGAAGGATCGCGACGGCGGCTTCCGAACCAAAAGCGCATCATGGCGAGCTGGGAGAGAGAGAACGTGATGAAGACGTTGATCGAATACATCAGGACCAACGTGCTCGTCTCCCCGCGGGTATACAGGAGCGTCCCCAGGGCCACCGCGGAGATCAAGAAGACCCCGCTCTGGATCGTCAGCCTGTCGGAGAGGGTCCCGAAGCGGTTGGGAAGCCAGGAGTCATGGGCCATATTGGCCATGACCCTCGGGCCGTCGATAAAGCCGGTTTGGGCCCCGACGATCAGGAGCGCGGTTTCAGAGAGCAGCGTCACGATCTTGAACCATCGCCCCGCGTTCCCGCCGCTCAGCCAGGAACCCTTCACGAAGTTGTCGATGAGGACGGCGTTCATCGTTCGGCCGGGGACGGGATGGGCGTTCAAGAGGAGATAGCCGAGCAAGATGCCTCCGGCGGTGAGCGCCAGGGAGAGCGCCATGTAAATCATGGTCCGCTTGCCCGTTTCGACCTTGGGCTCCCTCATGATGGGGAGGCCGTTTGAAACCGCCTCGATCCCGGTGTAGGTGCCGGCGCCGAGCGAATAGGACCTCAGAAAAAGGCCAAAAAGCCCCGCCGCGCCGAGGCTTGCCAAGCCGCCCGAGAACCCTTGTCTCGCCCCCTCGGCGGCCGCCCCAAAGGACCCCGTCATCACGAAGGGGATTCCCAGGATGATGACGGCGTGGGTCGCGAGAAAGAGGAGGAAAATGGGCATCAAGGCCGTCACCGACTCCTTGATCCCCCGCAGATTCATGAGCATCATGGCGACGATGATCGAGCATTCCATCCCCAGTTTGAGGCCCTGCCACGAATAAGGAAGAAAGCTGAAAAGGGCGTCGATGCCCGCCGCGATCGAGACCGAGATCGTCAGGACATAGTCGACGAGGAGGGCGCTCCCCGACACAAGGCCCACGGTGGGGCCCAGAAGACGGCCGGCGACGATATATCCCCCTCCGCCGAATGGGAAGTGCTCGACGATGCGGGTGTAGCAATAGGAAATAACGAAAACCGTTAGGGCGACGGAGAGCGCGAGCGGGACCGCCAGATAGGCGTGGCCGCCCAAGGCCCGAAAGGCCTCGTCCGGGCCGTAGCAGGAGGAGGAGAGCCCGTCCGCCCCCAGCCCGACCCAAGCCAAAAAGGCGATGAGGGAGATCTTGTGGTGAACGCCGGGGTCTTCGACGTCGCGGGGAGATCCGAAGATGAGCCTTCTAAAGCGCTTGACCATTAAACGTGCGTATCATCATATAAAAATCTTTGACGTGGACTTTTTCGATCATTCAGCGTAAGAAGATGGTCCGGCCCAAGAATGCTGCTGCGGTCGCCGCAGCGTCGGGGCGGCCTTTCTTGATCGCGTCGCGTGAAGGATTCACGAATTTTTTGGGTCCGCGATGTGTTATAATAGCCGGACATTCAAGCCATGAAAGCCAGCTTACATCCGGTCTACGCCACGGCTAAAGTCGTCTGCGCCTGCGGAAACACTTTCGAGACTCGATCGACCAAGGGTTCCATCCGCCTCGATATCTGCTCGGCCTGCCACCCCTTCTTCACCGGCCAGCAAAAGCTCGTGGACACGGCTGGGCGCGTCGAACGCTTCGAGAAGCGCTTCAAGTCGACCGGCGGCAAGACCGTCGTGCGCAAGGCGCCCTCGAAAACCTCGCGCAAGATGCCGGCCGTCGGCACAAAGCCCGTCAAAAAGGGCGTCCTGTCGACCGCGCCCCGCAAGGCGGAGGAAAAGCCGGTGGGCGGCAAGAAAGGCGGCGCCAAGCCCTCCAAGGCCCCGGCGGCCGTCACCCCGAGCTAGCGCTCCCGCCCAGGGAGCCCCTGTTCCCTCCCTTTAAACCATGGACCCGCGGCTCTCCGCCCTTATGGCGGAATTCGCCGACATCGAGAGGCGCCTCGCCTCGAATCCTCCCCTGGAGGAGCTCAAGACCATCAGCCGCCGCCACCGCGAGCTCGCGGCGCTCGCGGCACGGGCCTCCGAAGTCTCCCGCTTGGAGCATGAGATCGCGGAGCTCGACGAACTCCTGCGATCCCCGGACAAGGAATTGGCCGATCTCGCGCGCGCGGAGAGGCCGCGCATCGAGGAAAAGATCGGGGGCATCGAATCCGCCATCCTGCGTGACCTCGAGCAAGGCTCCGGCGACAGCCGCAATGCCTTTCTCGAGGTCCGGGCGGGAGCGGGCGGGGAGGAGGCGGCCCTCTTCGCCGCGGATCTGCTGCGCCTCTACCGGCGCTTCGCGGAGACTCGAGGCTGGAAAGCCGAGATCGTGGATATGAGCACGACGGGGCTCAAGGGGATCAAGCAGGCGACCCTCTACATCCAGGGACCGGATGTTTTTTCGTGGCTCAAGTGGGAGGGAGGAGTCCACAGGGTGCAGCGCGTGCCCAAGACCGAGGCGTCGGGGCGCATTCACACGTCGACGGCGACGGTGGCCGTGCTCCCCGAGGTCGAGGAAGAGGGGGAGGTCCCCGTGCGCCCCGAGGATCTCAAGATCGACACCTATCGCGCCGGCGGCCACGGAGGGCAAAACGTCAACAAGGTCGAGACAGCCATCCGGATCACGCATCTGCCGAGCGGCATCGTCGTGCAGTGCCAGGACGAGCGCTCGCAACTCAAAAACAAGCTCAAGGCCCTCAAGATCCTCCAGGCCAAGCTCGGCCGTATCCGCGAGGAAACCGCCAAGGCGGGGGAAAGCGAGGAAAGGCGCAAGCAGGTCGGGAGCGCCGACCGTTCCGAGAAAATCCGCACCTACAACTTCCCCCAAAACCGCCTGACGGATCATCGCCTGGAGCGTTCCTGGTTCAATCTTCCGGCCATCATGGAGGGAGACATCCAGGACATCCTCGAAACCATGCGCTCCGAGCTGGCCAAGAAAGAGGCGGCCGCGTGATCTCGAAGGCCGCCACGATAGCCGACTGGGTCCGGCGGGCCGAACAAAGGCTTGAAGCGTGCGGCGCTCCAGAGCCGGCGGCAAACGCGCAATTTCTCATGGCGGACTGCCTTAAAACGGGCCGTTTCGACTGGCTTCTGCGCTCGCAGGAGCTCCTGCCGCCCGGGGCCGCGGGACTCTTTTGGAGGAAAGTCGAGAGGCGCGCTGACCGAATCCCCCTGGGCTACGTGCTCGGCAACCAGCCGTTCCTAGGCGTCAGCCTGCGGGTCGGTCCCGGCGTCCTCGTCCCCAGGCCTTCCACCGAGGATTTAGTCTCGTCCGCCATCGGCCTCCTTAAATCCGAGGGCCCCCTCCCAAGCCGCATTCTCGACATCGGGACCGGGAGCGGCGCGATCGCGATCGCGCTCGCCAAGTCCTTTCCGGAGGCTCGCGTTGTCGCGACGGATATCGCCGCCGCGGCCCTGCGAACAGCGAGGCTCAACGCCCGGGCGGCCGGTCTGAAAAACATCCGAATTCTTCAAGAGGACTTGAGGCGCCCCCCCGCCGGGGAGAAACCCTGGGCCGATCTCGTGATTTCCAATCCCCCCTACATCCCGACCGCCGAGATCGCCTCCCTCGAGCCCGAGGTCCGCCGCGAACCCCGCCGCGCCTTGGACGGCGGGCCGGACGGCCTGGACGCCATCGCGCGAGTCATCGGACGCGCGGCACGCTGCCTCAAGATAAAGGGGCTTGTGGCGCTTGAGATGGGCTTCGGGCAGGCGGAGAGGGTCCGATGTCTTCTGCGCCGGCAAGGCTTCCTGGACGTCAAGGTCATCAAGGACTCGGAGGGCCTCGACCGGATCGCGCTCGCGCGCCGAGGAGCCCGTTAGATGGACAAATTCGAGATCGTGGGAGGCAGGCCCCTGCGGGGAGTCCTTGCGGCCAACGGTTCCAAGAACGCGGCCCTCCCGATCCTCATCGCCTCCCTGCTCACGGACGAGGCCTGCGAATTCACGAGAGTCCCCGCCCTGCGCGACATCCGCACGACCTTGCGCCTTCTCGAAACCCTCGGCAAGAAGGTCGATCATGACGGCCGCCGCGTGACCATCTCGGCCTCCAAGGCGATCAAGGACCGCGCCGACTATCATCTCGTCAAGCAAATGCGCGCTTCGATCCTCGTCGCGGGTCCGCTCTTGGCGCGCTTGAAGCGCGCCCGGGTCCCGATCCCTGGGGGATGCGCGATCGGCCTTCGCCCCATCGACCTCCATCTCTCGGGATTTGAGCGCCTGGGGGCCCGGGCCAGCTACTCCCAGGGCGACGTCCTCCTCAGCGCCGCCTCCCTTCATCCCGCCCGCATCCCCCTCTCCTTTCCCAGCGTCGGAGCGACAGAAAATTTGATGATGGCGGCCGCCGCCGTCGAGGGAACGACGACGATCGAAAACGCCGCTCGCGAGCCGGAAATCGATGCCTTGGGCGAATTCCTACGCCTGATGGGAGCCGAGGTCTCGGGGACCGGGACGAGAACAGTCCGCATCCGCGGCCGGGCCGTCTTGAGAGGCGCCCGCTATGAGATCCCGGCGGACCGGATCGAGAGCGGCACCTTCCTCATCGCGGCCGCCGCCACCCGCGGAGACTTGCTTCTCGAAAAGGCCCGCCCCTCGGATCTCAAGGCCGTGATCGACGCCCTCAAGCGCGCCGGCGCCAAAATCCTCGTCGACGGGACTTCCATCCATCTTCGCATGGCGGGCAGGCCTCGCGCCGCCTCCATCAAGACATCCCCCCACCCGGGCTTCCCGACCGATCTCCAGCCTCCCTGGATGGCTCTCATGAGCCTCGCGCGGGGCAAAAGCCTCGTGCGCGAGACCATCTTCGAGAAGCGGATGCTCCACGCCGCGGAGCTGGCGCGCATGGGCGCTCAAATCCATGTCGACGGCGAGAAAGCTCAAGTCGACGGGGTGGCGGCCCTCAACGGCGCTCCCGTCATGGCCTCGGACCTCAGGGCCGGCGCCGCGCTCGTCGTGGCCGCCCTCGCGGCCAAGGGAGAGACCGTCATCGACCGCGTCTACCACATCGACCGCGGCTACGAGCGGCTCGAGGCGCGACTGAGGTCCCTGGGGGCGCGGATCCGCAGAACCGCTTCGTGACTTTTTCGCACGCCCAAGCTCTTGATGAGCGCGGCGTCTCGGGCATCGCCTCCGATCTGGAAAAATTCAAGCGGACCCTCGCTCGCCTGGGCGATCCCCAACGGGCCCTCCCCGCCATCCACGTCGCGGGCACCAACGGCAAAGGCTCCGTCGCCGCGATGCTCGAATCGATCCTGAGGGAATCGGGCTTCAAAACGGGGCTTTACGTCTCCCCCCATCTTTCCTGCGTGAGGGAGCGCATCCGTCTGCGCGGCCGTTGGATGGAAGAAGACGCATTCGCGGGCCTCCTCGAGAGGGTCTTCGCCGCCGAGGGCCCGGCTCCGCTCAGTTATTTCGAGCTGCTGACGGCGGCCGCTTTTCTTTTCTTTTCCGCAGAAAAGGTCGACATCGCGATCGTGGAGGCCGGAGTCGGCGCGAGACGAGACGCGACAAACGTCTTTGATCGGCCCCTGGCCGGCGTCGTCACCTCGGTCGACTACGACCACGCCGGGGCGCTCGGCGCCGACATCCGAAGCATCGCCCTGGAAAAAGCCGCCGTCTTCAAGGCCGGATCTCCGGCGATCTGCCCCGAGCTCAAGCCCGAGGCGCTGGATGTCCTGCGCGCGCAAGCCGCGAGGCTGGGCGCTTCCCTGGACGTCGTCCCCGAATCCTGGTCCGCCGGCCTCATCGATTGGGAAGGAAACTGGCAGAAGTTGACGTCCGAGGACGGCACGAGTATCACTCTTTCGGTTCTCGGCGAACGACAGCGCCGCAACGCCTCCTTGGCGGCCGCCGTTCTCCTGCGCCTGCCGTCCGATTACCGGCGGAGGATCGCTCCCGACTCCATCCGCCGCGGCCTCTCGCGCCTGTCGTGGCCGTGTCGATTCCAGGTCCTTCGGGCCGGCGGCAAGACCGTCGTCATCGACGGGGCCCATAACGTCGAGGCCGCGCGTAACCTTCGCGCGACATGGGAGCGCTCTCCCTTCCTCCGGCAAGATTCTCTCTGGTTTCTAGGCTTCAATCGCGGCAAGGACGCCGAAGCCGTCCTTGCAACCCTTGGGCCGCTCATGAAGCGCGCGGCGGCGACCCAGCCGCCGGGAGCCCGCGCCCTTGAATCCCGGGATCTCGCGCGCCTCCTGGGCCGCCGTGCGCCCGAGACCCAGACGTCGATTGCTCCCGTTTTCGACGAAGCCTTCAAGAATTGGCTCCGGTCGGACGGACCTCCCGTCGCCGTCGTCTCCGGCTCCCTGTATCTCGCCTCTCGGGTGAACGATCTCCTGGCGGCGGGTCAAAACTTGATAGACTTGGCGCCATGCGCCTCTTAATATCGGCGTTGGTGCTCGCTTTGGCCGCGGCGCCGCCCATCCAAGCCCTCGCAGGCGCCCGGTCTTCCGTGACGGAAAGCTCGGCCGCCGTCGCGGCTCCATCCGTCTCGCGAGACAATGGGAAGACCCCTCCGCCCGTCTCATCCGCTTTGGCCAAACTCGCCGCCGCCCGCCAGGCCCCCGCCGCCGCCAAGCTTTTCGACAATGCGGGTTCCCGCCGGAACTCCGCGGCGCCCGCATCGAACCCCCTCGCGAGCCTTTCCCGCGACGCCTCCTTCGGGCATCGAGGCCTCATGCCGGTCGACCCCTCCGTCAACCCTTGCGCCGACTTCTTCCAGTACGCCTGCGGACCTTGGATGGCGCGCAACCCCATCCCCGCCGACCAATCCCGCTGGGGAACGTTCTCGGAGCTCGCGGAGCAAAACCGGCTGGTCCTCAAGCGGATTCTCATAAAGTCCTCCCGGCCGGAACTCGGCAAGAAATCGGACGCCCGGAAGATCGGTGACTTCTACAAATCCTGCATGGACGAGAGCCGCGTCGACAAGGCGGGCGTCAAGCCGATCCAAGAGGAGCTCGACGCGATCGCGGCCCTGAAGTCCAAGACCGACATCCCCGCCGAGCTTGCCAAGCTCGATCTCGAGACTGGCGGGATCCTTTTCAACCTCGGCTCGCAGCCGGACGACATGAACGCCAAGATGGAGATCGCGGCGGCGGACCAAGGGGGGCTCGGCCTTCCCGAGCGGGATTACTACCTCGACAAGGACCCCGACTCGCGCAAGCTCCGCGAACAATACCGAACCCACATCCACAAGATGCTTGTGCTCTCAGGCGAGTCCGATTCGCGCGCCGCCATGGACGCCGCCCGGATCCTCTCCCTCGAAACCGCGCTTGCCAAGGTCTCGATGGGCAACGTCGAGAGGCGCGACCCCGCCAAGGTTTACCACATGACAAAGCTCTCCGAACTCATGCGGCAGACCCCCCATTTCGACTGGCAGGCATACCTCCGGGGCGTCGGCGCCCCGGCGTTCACGAGCCTCAACGTCGCCGTTCCCGGATTCTTCAAGGGCATGGACGGCCTCTTGGCCAGCGCCCCGCTCGACGACTGGAAGGCCTTCCTGCGCTGGAAAACCATCCACGCCTTCGCTCCGCTCCTCTCGAGGGGCTTGGTCGACGAGAATTTCTCGTTTTTTGGCAAGATCCTCTCGGGACAAAAAGAAATCTCCCCGCGCTGGAAACGCTGCGTCGCCCTCACGGACCGCAGCCTGGGCGACGCCCTCGGCCGCGCCTACGTCAAGCTCAAATTTAAGCCCCAGGAGAAAAAAGACGCCCTGGCAATGGTCCAAGCCCTGGAGCGCGCCTTCGACGGAGACCTCCAGGATCTCCCTTGGATGACTCCCGAGACGAAAAAGCGGGCGCTGGTCAAGCTCGCCGCCATCGCGAACAAGATCGGCTACCCGTCCCAATGGAAGGACTACTCCTCGGTCGCCGTTTCCCCGGACGACCTGGTCGGCAACGTCCGCAACGCGACTCTTTTCGAGGCGCGCCGGACCTTGAACAAGATCGGAAAGCCCGTCGACAAAAACGATTGGGACATGACGCCGCCGACGGTCAATGCCTACTACGATCCCCTGCAAAACAACATCAACTTCCCGGCGGGAATTCTCCAGCCTCCCTTCTACTCAAACAAATTCTCCGCGCCCCAGAACCTTGGCGGGATCGGCGCCGTCATCGGGCATGAAATGACTCACGGCTTCGACGACCAGGGCCGCCAGTACGACGCCGACGGCAATCGCCGCGACTGGTGGACGAAAAAGGACGCGCGGGCCTTCAAAAAACGCTCGGATTGCCTTGTCAAGGAATACTCGGGCTTCGTCGCGACCGGAACGGTGCATGTGAACGGCAAGCTCACTTTGGGAGAGAACACCGCGGACAACGGCGGCGTCCGCATCGCCCTCAAGGCCCTCAAGGCGTCGCGACCCGGTCAGTCCCTGGCTGCGGATCCCGGGGGCCCGATGAGCCCCGAACAAACCTTTTTCGTCAGCTATGCGCAAATTTGGTGCGAGAACAAGACCGCCCAGGCAGCCGTTCTCCAGGCGCGCACCGACCCGCACTCCCCCGGGCGCTACCGCGTCAACGGGGTGCTCATGAACATGCCGGAGTTCCAAGAAGCTTTCCGTTGCCCGGCGAACTCCCCCATGGTCCGCCACCCGGAATGCCGGGTCTGGTAGTCGGCGCCTAATTTCGCCTTCTGTTTATCCTCGCGAGTTTTCACTTCGCGAGGATCTCTTTTTCTATTTAATAAGACTTATTGACAAACAGGAAAGCGCAGGTTAACCTTACCGCGTTTGCCACGATTCCGGGGGGTTCTCGCGGCGGCGCTTTTATGTTGCGCTCCGTTGGCGGCCCAAGACTTCTCCTTTGGCTACCCCCTCCCGCCAGGCCCCGCCTACTCAAGCGCCACGCCCCGGATCGACTTCAGCGCGGACCATGTCGATTACGTCAGCACGAACGCCTTCGTCCACCTCAACGGCCACGCCAAGATCACGGAGTCGACCTGGACGATCAAGTCGAATGATCTCTGGATCGACACGCAACGCCGGTTCTGCTGGTCGGCGGGGCCATTTTTCCTCTCGGACGGCGAAAACGCCATCTACGGAAATCCAGGATCCTTCGACTTCATGTCGCGCTCCGGAACGGTCGACAACGTCTCCGCCGGCTCCGGCTTCTGGCGCGTCCACGCGCCCAAAAGCATTCTTTGGTCCGACCACCACGTCGATTATTGGGACGCGGACTTCACGAGCTGCGATCTCGTGCCCAAGCCCCATTACCACTTCCACGCCTCAAAGCTCACCGTCTATCCCCAGCACTATCTCCTGGCGCGCAACACGGTCTTTTATCTCGGCCAGAAGCCCCTTTTTTACTTCCCTTTTTTCTACAAGTCCATCGTCCCCGCGGGCCAGACGCCGTTCCTCCAGCCGATGGTCATGCCCGGCTATGACCCCAGAAACGGCTATGCCGTCCACGGGATGCTCACGGTGCACTTCAGCTCGCAGGTCTACATGCGGGACATGGTGGACGAGTACACCAACGAGGGCGTGGGCTACGGGCTCTACTTCAACCAGCATCAGAGCGTCAACCACCGCACGTCGATCTACCTCTACAACATCAACGAGGCCGGAAAGACGGACAACCAGTTCGGGGAGCAGGGCCTCACGCACGAGCGATGGGACATCACCGCGAACACCTACCAGCAGCTGAACAAGAACACGGCCTTCCAAGCCCGCATCCAGAAGATGTCGGACCCGTACTTCGCCAACGACTACCAGCGCGGCAACGTCTTCCCGATCGCCCCTTACCTGATCACCGACGGCTCGATCTACTACACGACATCCGCCTATGTCGCCCGCGCCGCCTACTCGCGCCAGGATAACCCCGGCCCCAACCTGCTCTCGTTTCAGAAAGTGCAGGACAGCTTCTCCGGGGACTTTCAAACGACCGCCTTGAAGTTCAAGAAGGTGCCGTGGGTCAACCTCTTCGAGGCCCATGTCGAGAACAGTTACACCCTGGGCCTTCCCCAGCAAGGCGCGGTGACGGCCACCCCCTGGTACGCGAATACCCCCGCCTCCCAGCTCGACATCTACAACAACGGGCTCACGCAAAGGGACGCCACCGTCGGGTGGCAAGGGGACAAGGAATTCGTCCTTAACAGGCACTTGAGCTTCCTGCCGACCTTGGCCTATACGGCGGGCTATTACAGGCAAGCCTATTCTCCCGGAGAGAACGGGACCGTGACGGCGAGCACGGACGCCTTCGTCGGTCGCTACAGCGCCAAGGGCGATTTGCGCTACAACGGGGCCCCCGGCCAAGTGGATTTGATCGACATCTACCGCGGCCGGCAGAGGGCCAACTCCTTTCTGACGGATTCCTCCGCCGAGGACTACGGCGTCGAGGCGAACATGGCCAGCCTGGAGTATTTCAAGATCATTGGAACGAACTCGACCATCCGCGCGGTGTCGGGCTACAACTTCGCCCATTACCGGGACCAGACTCTCACCACGAAGGAGCGCTTCGAGCCCATCACGGTGGATGCGACCTACCTCGCGCGGCCGAATCTCAACTTCACCCTGCACGACTCCTACAGCGTCGCCTACGGCAACCAGAATTTCCTGGCGGACGCCACCTGGGGCCAGCTCTCCCAGACCTTCCTCGACACGAGCGTCGGCTTCGACGTGGGAGAAAGCTCCTCCTATGTCGCCAACATCCAGTTCGGCTGGCGCCCCTGGGGCAGCACGTGGCAGTTCGTGGGGGCGTTGCGCGCGGCGATGACGACGCCCAACGCCTTCTATCGTTTGGGCGAATTCCAGCTCTTCGACAAGGAGCTCTCCGTCCGCAAGCTTTGGCACGACTTCATGACCCAGTTGAACTTCATCTTCCGCCCCGGCGTCGAGGAGGTGAAGTTCATGGTAACCTTGCGCTTCGGCAGCCTCACCGAACCCAGCGCCGCCCAACGCCAGAAGGCGACGGAGCGCAATTGGGAATCGGAATGGTGGCCCGATCAGGCCTCGAAGCCCTGGGGGACCGGCGGGCCCTAATCGGTCAGCGGCTGGGGCGGGATATAGCGGTACTTGGTCTTAGCGAAGCTCTCGACGGACGGGCTATGGAGAAGACCTTGATTGTAAACGAGATGGGTCTCCCCGCTGTTCGCCTGGCCCATCTGGGCGGCCACGGTCATCAGAAGCTCCCCGGCGACCTCCGTCGGATCGACGAACTGGACGAGAACCCTGAAGACGTCCTTGAACCCCATCTTGCTCTTGCCCTTGCCGGAGACGACCTTCGCGAAGGCCGCGAGCTGATCGTCCTGATCGGAGGCCTCCCCAGCCCTCAAAAGGTCTCCCGCCAGACGCGCCGCCTTCTTATCGCCGCGGCGGTTGATGAGCCCGTCCACGGCCCGAGCCAAGCGCCCCGCGATCCCAGCGCGCGAGGTCTCGCGAGCCGGGAAGGCGTTGCGGTAGGCCGCCATCACCTCGTCGGCGGATGTCTTGAGGATGGAGCCCACCGCCGTCGAGGAAAGGTAAAGGGAGAAATTCATGTTCGACCTCTTGATCCCGCCCGAAGCAAGCACGCTCGGAACCGGTATCTCCATCTTGCGGTCGATCCCCGCGCCGTGCACGCCGACGTAGCGCATGACGCTGTTATACTCCTCGAGGCCTCCCGCCGTTCTCTTGCCGACCCGGCGCAGGGCGCCGTGCTGGTCGACGAAGAGCACGGAGGCGCCGACGGAGGATCCGGAGCTGTTTTTGGAGGCGAAAGCCTGGACGCTCTGGCTGTGGTTTCTCAAAGAGACGGTGCCGGCGAAGGGGATGTAAAACAGCCCCCAGTTCCTTTGGCGGGAGGCATCGTAGACGTGGTAGCGGTCGTATCCCTGTTGGTGCATGTCGAGGAAGCTCGATTCGTCATGGCCGCGGTTCCATGAGAAGTTCCCGATAAACGGCAAGCCCCCCGTGATCTGGGCCATGGCGGAGCGGATCGCCGTCAAGCCGGAGTAGCTGGGCTTCTGGCCCAGGGCTTGCGAATGCTCCTTCTCAAGGGCCGACAATTGCTTGAGATCCGTGTTGTCGGAGGAGGAGGGTTTGGAGAGCCTCGAGAAATGGACGAGCTGCTTGAAGACGTTGAGGTCGCCGCGCAGAAGCCGCGCCAGGATGTCCATTTGATCCGCGTTGTTCGGATTGAGCACATACTCGAGGACCGCCGTATCCCCGGCGGTGTAGGACCAATCCAGGGTCAACTGGCCGCTCAACAGGAGCAGCAACTCCTGGGATACATAGGAAGCGACGCCTGGAGCGATCGTCTTTGAAAGATGCGCGACGAGCCCTCCGACGAGCGACTCGGTCATTCCGACGACGGGCGCTCCCGCGAAAACCGTCCCGTTGGCGTCGAGGATTCTCGCGCGGCCAAGCCTCACGCGCACCCGCAGCGAATTCTCATCCAAGCGGCGCAACGTGACCGTGGCCGACTTTTGGGTGCTCCCGGAGATCGCGATGACGACGTTGACGCCCTGCATGAGGGCCTGCTGGGCCGCTCCGGACAAAAGCCCGGCCGCGACGGAGTTCGTCGCCGAATAGCCGGCCGAGGGGCCGATGCGTATCGTGAAGGTGACGGGAATCCTCCAGATCTCCCCCGGCAGCATCGCGGCGAAACGCTTGCCCGATAAGGGAAGAACGAGCTTGAAATCCCACAGCTTTAAGTATTGCTTGATTTCCTTGCAGGAATCCTGGTTGGGAAGCGGCCGCGCGACCCCCGACGTGCCGTTCAGGTTTACGGTCCCGAAAAACGAGAGCGGCAGGCCTTTGATGGGGGTCGCGATCTCCCGGCTGGGGCCCAACGTGGGATTCACGTTGATCTCGTCGTCGAGAAAGAGCCGGCCATATTGGGGATCCCGGAGGAATTTCCTGGTGCCGCTCCCGGCCAGATTCGTAATGAGGGAGTTGGCCCCGGCAATCGCCGGGATGGCGTAGGAGACGGGAATCGTGTTGAAAAGATAAGGAAAGCGGTCGCAGCCGCGCATCCCGGAATTCTGGAAATTAAAGCCGAAGTTGGTCTTCTCGCTCGTCGTGAGGTCGTCGTCGGAGAAGGATTCGCCGACACTGGCCTTCGTCCAGACGCTTTGGACCGCGGCCCCCTCCGCGGACTGCGAATGGGCCCGATGGGGGATGCCCAGCATTGAGGCCGCTGCCAGCCACGCCGAGAAAAGCTTTCGCGCGCGCGTCGCCATTCCTTTAATAGTACCGATGTCCGCGACTCTCCCCAAGGGCCGAATAGGCCCAATCCCGGTAGGACTTTCGGGCCGCGCCAAATGATAGAATGCGCGCGATGCCTTCCCAAGTGCCGCTTTCCCTCCCCAGGGGGCTCGTCTCTCCCGCCGACGGTCCCATGCTGGTCACCGGCGCCGCCGGCTTCATCGGCTCCCATATCGCCGAGACCCTGGTCCAAGCCGGGGTCGCCGTGCGAGTTCTCGACAATCTTTCCACGGGGAAACTCGAACACATGGCTTCTTTCAAGGATAAGGTCGAGTTCCTCCAGGGAGACCTGCGCTCGATCGAGGACTGCCGCCGGGCGGTCTCGGGCGTCAAGGCGGTGATCCACCAGGCGGCGCTACGCTCCGTGCCTAAATCCGTGGACAACCCCATCGACAGCCACGAGTCGAACAGCACCGGGACCTTGAACCTCCTCTGGGCGGCGAAAGAGGCCAAGGTCGGCCGCGTCGTCTACGCCTCGTCGAGCTCGGTTTATGGCGACTCGAAGCGCTTTCCCCAAAAGGAAACGGATCTCCCCGCGCCCCTCTCCCCCTACGCCGCCTCCAAGCTCGCCGGAGAGCACTACTGCGTCCTGTTCGCCAAAACCTATGGCCTCCCGACGGTGAGCCTGCGTTACTTCAACGTCTTCGGTCCCCGACAAGACCCGGAATCCCTTTATTCGGCGGTCATCCCGCGCTTCATGGAGCAAGCCTGGCGTGGAGAGCCCCTGGAACTCCATTGGGATGGCAAGCAGAGCCGCGATTTCACCCACATCAGAAACATCGTTTTCGCGAATTTCCTGGCCTTGAAGACCGAAAAGGGCGTCGGCAGGGCCTACAATATCGCGAACGGCTGCTCCTATTCCTTAAATGATCTCATCCGCGTCATCGAGAAAGTCGTCGGCCGCCGCCTCGAGAGAAAGAGGCACCCCAAGAGGGCCGGGGACGTCCGCAAGACCTACGCCGACATCTCGGGGGCCAAGCGCGATCTGGGATACAAGGCCCTGATGGGTTTCGAGGACGGCATCGTGGACACCTGGAACTATTTCGCCTCGTCCTACTTCAAGGGACGAGCCCGTCCTCGCGCCGCCTCGGCGGCGTAGCGCCGCGGAACATGAAGATCCTCGTGACCGGGGGCTTGGGCTTCATCGGCTCTAACTTCATCCGGCGGGCATTGACCGAAACTAAGGACGAGATCGTCAATCTCGACGCGATGACCTACGCGGGAAACCCCGAGAACCTCGCGGACCTCATCCCTCACCCGCGCTACCGCTTTCTTCGAGGCGACATCACCGATCCACGGGCCGTACGCCAAGCGATGGAGGGCGTCCAAGCCGTGGCCCACTTCGCCGCCGAGACCCACGTCGACCGCTCGATCCTGGATCCGGCGGCCTTCCTTAAAACCAACGTCCTGGGGACTCATGTCCTTCTTGAGGAGGCGCGCCGCCGCGCGGGCGAGATCAAGCGCTTCCTTCACATCAGCACCGACGAGGTCTACGGTCCGGTGCTCAAGGGCAAAAGCCGGGAGGACGCGCCCTTCCGGCCGACGAGCCCCTACGCGGCCTCGAAGGCCGCCGCCGACCATCTGGCGGCCGCCTATCACAAGACCTACGGCCTTCCCGTCGTCATCGCGAGGCCCTCCAATAATTTCGGCCCCTACCAGTATCCCGAGAAGGCCGTCCCTCTCATGATCACGAACTGGATCGAGGGCAAGCCCTACCCCCTCTACGGCGACGGACGGCAGGTCCGCAATTGGATCTACGTCCTCGACTGCGTCCGGGCGATCGGTCTTCTGCTAAGAAAGGGGAAGCCTGGGGACGCCTACAACGTCGGCGGCGAAGTCCTCGTCGAAAATCGCGCTCTCGTCGAGAGGACGCGGGATGTCATGGGGGTTCCCCGAAACCTCGTGCGACGCGTCCCCGACCGGCCGGGGCACGACCGTCGATACGCCCTCGACTCCGGCCCCCTCTCCCGGCTGGGCTTCCGGCCCGACTTCCCCTTCGACAGGACCCTGCGGGAGACCGTCGCCTGGTACAAGGCCCGGCCTCAATGGTGGCGGCCCCTCAAGACTTCGTCGGATTTCTCCTCCTACTATCAAAAACAGTATGAAGCGCGAACCAAGGAAATCGCGGCGCCCTAGCCCGGGAAAGCCCCGCCCCTCCTCCTCTTCGTTAAGGCCGACCCCCTACCCCCTCTGGCGCCCCGCCATGGGCTGGATCGAAGTCATCGTGGGCAGCATGTTCTCGGGGAAGACGCAGGAGCTCATCCGCCGGCTCAATCTCGCGACGCTCGCCAAGCAGAAAATCCAGGTCTTCAGCTCGGTGCTCGACAAGCGTTACCTGGAGGACCACATCGTCTCCCACGACAAGCACCGCATCGCCTCCAAGCCCGCGACATCGCCCTCCCAAATCCTGGCCGCCGTCGCGCCGGAGACCGCCGTCGTGGGCATCGACGAGGTCCAGTTTTTCGGCCCCCGCATCGTCTCCGTCTGCGAGGCCCTCGCCGACAAGGGAAAGCGCGTGATCGCCGCCGGGCTCGACCAGGACTATCGCGGCAAGCCCTTTCCCGCGACGGCCCTTTTGATGGGGGTCGCGGAATTCGTGACCAAAAACCTCGCGATCTGCGCCCTCTGCGGAAGCCCCGCGAACCGTTCGCAGAGGCTTTCCGTCTCAAAAAAGATCATTGAAGTCGGCTCCGCGGACAAATACGAGGCCCGCTGCCGGCTCTGCTTCCGTCCGGGGTCCTAGGACCATAGTCCCATCCATTTGGGGCTCAATGGCCCTCGCTCATTTCGCTGGTCCTTGCTATATTTCTCACAATGAGCCAAAACAAATTTCAGTGGAACACGCTGATAGCGGCCTGCCTGGCGGCGGCCCTCGCCTCTCCAACCCTTTACGCGCAATCCCTGGAGGGAATAGCCGCCAGGGGAGATGCCAGCTTCGCGCAGAGCCTTCAAGCCGGAGCGAAGCTCGCCGAGCCCGGGAGGGCGCAACGCCTGAAGCAGCGCTTTCATCATTTCCGGGCCGAACTCCACGACAAGACCACGGCGCCCAACACCGGACGCCGCCGCATCGACCTTTTTAAGGAGGCGTGGGAGGTGGGCATCGGCCAGACTCTTTATCAACGTTTCCTTTCCAACTCCATTCTGTCGGACAGCGCCGGTTCCTTGGCCAGGGTCCAGCGCGTCGCCTCGCGTCTGATCGCCGTGTCCGGACGCCCCGACTGGAACTGGGAGGTCAAACTGGTCCGAGCAGGCCCCACCTCGGCCCCCTTCCAAATCGCGGGAGACCCCGATCAGGGCTTCGCTCTTCCCGGCGGGAAAATAGGCGTCCTTTCGGGGATGGTTTCTCTCGCCCGAACCGACGACGAGCTCGCGGCCCTTCTTGGCCATCAAATGGCCCACGCGATTCAGCGGCACATGGGGGAACGGATGACTGAAATTCTTCTCGTGCAGGGCGGGCTGATGGCCGCCGGGGTGATTGTTTCGCCCGTGCTGGCGTTGGCCGCCGCCCCAGCGACGATCATGGGCATCAGCACCCTCGAGATCGCGTATGGAACCTATTACGGATTGGCGACGAACGGCGTCCGGAAAGAAACGACGATCGGCTTCAGCGTCGTCCAGGAGGACGAAGCCGACCGCGTCGGCGTCATGCTGATGGCCAAGGCCGGCTACGACCCCGAGCAGGCGGTCCGCTTCTGGAAACGAATGGCCTCCGACTACGCGGAGCAGCCGGGGCAACTCCCCCGCGGCCTCATGGGAAAAATCCTGCGCAGCGGACGCGCGGTCACTCCAAAGCGGATCGCGCGGCTTGAGTCCGTCGTCGCCGCGATGGAATCTCCAAACGCGTCCACCAAGGCCGCGGCGGTCCCCGCGGCTGGCTCGGGAGAAGCCCGGTAAAATGCGGGGCTCCGGGAGATCCGAGGCCATGCGATCACATTATGCGATCGGCGCCCTGGCCCTGGCTCTCGCCTCCCCCGCCTGGGGGACTGTCGATGTCTCGGGCTCGAGCGGAACGGCGATCGGTTTCACGGCGGCCGCCGCTCCGTCGGCCCTTGGGGCGCCCGCCCCGGTCTCGAATCACTCTTTGATTCTCGAAGAGGCCGCGAGCCTCGGGAACCCCGCTTCTCTTTCAACGTTTTTCGACGGATCGAGGAAAGCCGTCTCCAGGGCCCTTTTTTCCCAGGCCAAGCCCAGTTCCGCCTATGTCCCCGCTCGACAGGTCGAATTCTGGGCCGGCAGCCCTCAAATCGAAAAGGGCCTTCTGGACATGGCCGCGCGGGCCCAAAGCCGGCTCGACGTCGAGTTCATGGATTTCCGCGGTGATGCGCACGGCATGAAAATGACCCAGGCCCTGCTGGACGCCGCCCATCGCGGCGTCCAGGTGAGGGTTCTCGTGGACAACCTCTACGGACGCTACGTTAATCCGCTGCATGACTGGCAGGACGGCATGATGGCCCGCGGCCAAGGGACGGCCGCAATGTACGATGCGATGCGCAAAGCCGGCATCGATGTGCGCTACTCCAACGCGGGCCGCAAGGGCTTTTTTCCCTTGGAGAGGGACCACCGGAAGGTCTTCGTCATGGACGGCGCCGAAGGAGTGGCGACGGGCTTCATGCCCAACGACGCGAATTATTCCTGGCACGACGCCGCGGCCCATGTCGTCGGCTCCGGCGCCACGATGAGGCTCGCCCATCATTTCGACCAGCGCTGGATGGCCGCGGGCGGCGCCAAGGCCATGGACGCATTCCCGAAGGAAACCGTGCCTTCCCCCGCTCCGAAGGCTCGAGTCGTCGCGACCGACCCGGACCTCAATTCCCAGTGGCGCATCCGCAAGTCCGTTCTCGGCCATATCGAGAAGGCGCGGAAAAGCATCTACATCGAAAACTCCTACTTCACGGACGGCAAGGTCTTCCGCGCCCTGGAGGACGCGGCGACGCGCGGCGTCGACGTGCGATTCGTCTATAACGAGCACGTGGACTGGAAGATTTCCGGGGACGCCGAAGCCTGGCACCTCAAGAAGCTCCTTCGATCCGGGGTCAAGGTCTACGCCTACCCCCGCATGTTCCATACCAAGGCCATGTCCGTGGACGGGACATGGGCAAGCGTGGGCTCGGGTAACCTCATGCCGCTCCTGGAGGTCAGCCAGAACGAACTCGACATCGAGGTCAAGGACGAGGCCTCCGTGGCCCAGCTCGACCGCGATCTCTTCCAGAAAGACTTCCAGGATTCAACGCCACTGACGCTCGATAATCTCAAAGAGCAC
>DAHVWT010000149.1 GCA_027327915.1 Elusimicrobiota bacterium | reverse complement strand
CGCCGGCTCGGGGATGCGCAGCGCGGCGAGCACCCGGGGGTCCCACGTGTCCCACCGGGACGCGTCGCCTGCCGCCAGCATGCCCGTCACGGCCGCGTTGGTGGCGTCCGTGACGTGGAGGCCGCCTCCGGCTCCCTCGGGACCTCCTGCGAGCACCCAGGCGACCCAGCTGTCCACGGTGCCGGCGCACAGCTCGCCGGCCTCGGCGCGCGCCCGGTCGGGATCGACGGCGTCGAGGATCGCAGCCACCTTGGTGGCCGTCATGTTGGGCGCGAGGCGGATGCCGTCGGCCTGCAGCGCGAGGCACGTGCCCACGGTGCGCAGGTCCTGCCACCCGATGGCCGGCGCGAGCGGCACGCCCGTGCGACGGTCCCAGACGAGCGCCGTCGCGCGTTGGGTGGCGACGCCGACACCGTCGACGGGGCCCGACGCGTCGAGCACCGACGCGGCGAGCTCCACGACCGCACTGGCGAGCTCCGCCGCATCCAGCTCTGCGAGGCCGGGGGCGGGCGCGCTCGTC
>DAHVWT010000148.1 GCA_027327915.1 Elusimicrobiota bacterium | reverse complement strand
GCGTTCGTATCCCGATTCCAGAGGACCGCAGACTGCAGCCGCCCGGGAAACGCCGGCTGGCTCTTCGCGATCAGAAGGTGGCGGCGTCGACCACGAAACGGTAGCGGACGTCGCCCCTCAGGAGTCGACGCCACGCACCGTCGATCTGGGCCGCCGACACCACCTCGACGTCCGCGCCGAGCCCGTGGGAGGCGCAGAAGTCCAGCATTTCCTGGGTCTCTGCGACCCCGCCGATCATCGACCCCGCGATCGAGCGACGCCGGCCGACCAGCGACCCGGCGCCAAGCGCCAGCGGTCCGGGCGGCAGGCCGACGTTCACGTAGGCGCCGTCCACGTCGAGCAGCGACAGGAAGCGATCGAGGTCCAACGACGCCGACACCGTGCTCACGACGAGGTCGAAGCTGCCCTGGGCGCCAGCCAGCACCCCGGGCTCGGACGTCGCGACATGGCGCACCGCACCGAGTCGGAGGCTGTCCGCCCGCTTCCCCGCCGTCCGGCAGGTCCCGACGAAGGCGGCCTC
>DAHVWT010000147.1 GCA_027327915.1 Elusimicrobiota bacterium | reverse complement strand
CCTCTCGGAAGGCGGCTTGCGCCATTCGGCCGGCTTGCACGTGCCGTCCGTTTTGATCGAGGGTTTCCGCCTCGGACATGAGCTCGGGCCACGGCGCGGACTTAAAAAGACCTTCGTGCCGGGCCAAGCCGGCGGCTAAGGCGGCGAGAGCCGCGGCGCCGAGAATCGCCGGGAGGAGGTTCTTGCGACGAGAGAGCTTCTTGCCGCGGCTCATGATCTCGGAGCGATCCTGGCCCGAAGCCATCGCGCCTCGCGCCGTACTTTGTCGGCCCCTCGCGGGCGTCCTTGCCGTTCGTAGACTCGGGCAAGACCTTTAAGGGCTGGAAGAACAGAAGCGCTTAGGTGGTCATCAGGACGCCCCGCCACTCCTTTTAGAGAGGCCAGACATCGATAATCGCGGGCGGCCTCATTGTAGTGGCCCAACTGGGCGGCAACATCCGCAAAGCGTAAGAAACCATCGAGGCTGGACGAGAAACCGCTGTCGGGGTTTTCTGGCCGCAACGACTTCGCTTCCTTATAAAAA
>DAHVWT010000146.1 GCA_027327915.1 Elusimicrobiota bacterium | reverse complement strand
GGCTTTTATCCATTCCGGGGAACCCCGGTGTGAGGAGCCCAATGGCGAAGCGGCCGGTCCGGGACATCCGCGCACGGGACCTCACCACCCCCGATGGGATCCTGCGGGCGTACGACGCAGCCCAGGGCTTCTCGGCGAAGGAGGTGAGCCGGGCCGCCGACATCCTGGAGACGATGTTCCGCGACCGGGAGGGAACCGTCTTCCTGTCGTTCCCGGCCGACCTCGTCTCCACCGGCACGCGGGGGATCATCCATGAGCTCATCCAGCGGGGCCTCGTGGATGTGCTCGTGACCACCTGCGGGACGCTGGACCACGACCTCGCCCGCGCCTGGAAGCCGTACCTGGAAGGGGATTGGCTCCTCGATGACCGGGACCTGGCCCGGAGGCACATCTACCGCCTGGGCAACATCCTCATCCCGGAGGCGAATTACGGCGGGGTCATCGAGCGTCGCATGCGGGCCCTCTTGCAGAAGCTCTGGACCCGTGGGGTCCGGAAGATCTCCACGAAGGAGCTCGTCTGGGCCATC
>DAHVWT010000145.1 GCA_027327915.1 Elusimicrobiota bacterium | reverse complement strand
GGCCACCCGGGGATCGACGTCGCCGGTCAGCTTGCCCCCGACGAAGGAGACGCCGACGTCGACGACGGTCGCGCCAGGTTTGACCCACTCGGCCCGCACCCAGTGGGGTCGGCCGGCGTCCGACACGACGAGGTCGGCGGCCCGGCACGCTTCGGCCACGTCGCCACAACCGGGGTCCACGACCGTCACCGCGGCGCACCCCTTCCCTCCGGCGCCTTCGGGCGCCGAGAGCATGAGGGCCAACGGAAGGGCGACGAGCGGTCCGCGCCCCGCGATGACGGCGCGTCGGCGGGCGAGCTGGACGCCGTGGCGCCCGAGAAGGTCGAGGATGCCGGCAGCCGTGCACGGCCGGATGCCGGGTGCGCCCTGCACGAGCCCTCCGAGAGCTCCTCTTCCAATCCCTCCTCGGACACGCCGACGAGCTAGGACAGCCCGACGATCTGGCCGTCGGCGTCGAGGTCGATGGAGAAGGCGGCGGGGTTGCTCCCGAGCCCCGGCATGGTGCTCATGTCCCCGCAGATCGGGTACACGAA
>DAHVWT010000144.1 GCA_027327915.1 Elusimicrobiota bacterium | reverse complement strand
TGGCCCGAGCGCTCGCCTTCTACGGGCTGAATCTGGCGCGCACCGGGGCGCTTGCCGAGGGCCTCGCGGCGCTCGAGGAGGGCCGGGCGCTGCTGTCCTCAAGCGCGCAGCCCAAGAGCTACGCGCTGTGCCTGACCAACCTGGCCATTGCCCGCACGGTGGCGGGGGAGTACGAGGAGGCCTGCGCGCGGCTCAATGAGGCCCTCGCGGTCGGCCGGCGCTCGCACGCCGATTTCTGGGCCTGGCGCGCGCTCATCTACCGGGCCGAGGTGCAGTTCGCTGCAGGGCGCGTGGATGAGGCCATCGCCGGGGCGCGCGAGGTGGTCGCGCTCGCCCGCGCGACGCGGCGCACCGCCCAGACGGCAGCCCCCACGAGGAGGATGAGGAGAGCGGCGTAAGCGAGAGTGTGTGATCTCCCCTTCCTGGAGGAGGGAGGAGGGCGACGGCGTGGACGCGGAGAGGGGCGTCGCCGCACGGTGGAAGGCGAACGCCGCTTCACATCCGCTCCGGAGCCGAGACGCCGATCAGGGCGAGCCCGTGG
>DAHVWT010000143.1:259-550 GCA_027327915.1 Elusimicrobiota bacterium | reverse complement strand
AGGTCACCTCCTCGGGGGAGCGCTCCTCGATGGGGATCTCCTCCCCGGACTCCAGGGCAAGGTCAAAGGTGCTCCAAGGCGCCGCCACGTAGAAAGGGACCTTGTGGGTCTTCGCGAGGACCGCCTTCTCGTAGGTGCCGATCTTGTTGGCGAAGTCGCCCGAGGCAGTGATCCGGTCCGCACCAACGATGACCAAGTCGACCTTCTTCCTCTGCAGGAGAAGCCCCGCCGCATTGTCCGCCAGGACGGTGTGGGAGATCCCTTCCTGAGAGAGTTCCCAGGCGGTGAGCC
>DAHVWT010000143.1:0-249 GCA_027327915.1 Elusimicrobiota bacterium | reverse complement strand
AGCCGCGCCCCTTGGAGCAGCGGGCGGGTCTCATCCACCCAGACATGGGGTTTCCTTCCCTCCTGCTGGGCCACACGGATGGGGGCGAGGGCCGTACCCCATTCGACGGTCGCGAGCGCCCCGGCATTGCAGTGCGTCAGCACCCGCGCCTCCGCGCCCAACAGCGGGGCTCCGTGGCGGCCTATGCTCTGACATTGACGGACGATGCTTTCCCGGTAGTCCTCGGCCGCGGCCAGGACATCCTTCCCG
>DAHVWT010000142.1 GCA_027327915.1 Elusimicrobiota bacterium | reverse complement strand
CTGAGGCCAACATAGCACGTTGTGCGCAGCTGTCAAGGGCCAGCCCTCGGCGGAGCCGGTCAGCCGGGGTCGCTTCCATTCGGGGCTGTTTCCACCACCAAGTCCAGGCCCGCAGCGGCCGCCCGTCCGAAGTCCTCGTCGACCAGCACCGGCGGTATCCCCGCTCGGTCCAGCAGGCTGGCGGCCACACTGGCGCGGTATCCGGATTGGCAGTGCACCCAGGTGGACACCCTGGGGAGGTCCCCGAGGCGTGGGACCAGCTCCCCGAGTGGGACCCATGTCGCCCCGCGCAGGTGCCCCGCCCGCCATTCATCCTCGGAGCGGACGTCCAGGATTGCCGGTGGCCGGGGGGAGTTTAGCTCGGCCGCCAGCTCCTCCCACCCGGCCACCCGGTACCCGCGGCCGCCGGCGCCCATCTCCTCCGGGAGGAGGACGGCGGCCGCGGGCCTGTCGATACCGATGCGGGCAAGGTCCCGCTGGGCGCCGGCCAACTCCGCCTCGGAGCCCGACGCCAAAGTGATGGGGGTGCCCCAGGGGACGACCCACCCCAGATAG
>DAHVWT010000141.1 GCA_027327915.1 Elusimicrobiota bacterium | reverse complement strand
GCGAGGCGCCGGGCGCCGGCGAAATCCTCCTGCGCGAGCAGGCGGTACTGACGGTCGGCCGTGCGGTACAGGTTGCGGGAATAGTCCCGCAGCATCCGTTCCATGTTGAAGCGCGGGATGACAGTGCTCATGGCGCGCTTGGCGCGCATGACCCACTCGCGCGAATAGCCGTCCCCGGCGCGGGCGTAATAGAGCGGAATGACCTCCTCCTCCAGGGTATCGAGGATCAGGGCCGACTCGAGCGTGTCGCGCCGGTCCGGATCCTGCACGCGCGCCGGCGGAATGCCCCAGCCATTGTCCTGCATCCAGCCCTCGGCCCACCAGCCATCGAGAATGCTCAGGTTGAGCCTGCCGTTGATGGCCGCCTTCATCCCGGAGGTGCCGCTCGCCTCGAGCGGGTAGACGGGGTTGTTGAGCCAGACGTCCACGCCCGAGACCAGCGAGCGGGCGAGCCGCAGGTCGTAGTCCTCGAGAAAGACGATCCGGCCGATGAACTCCGGTGAGGTCATGAGCTGGCGGATCTCGCGCAGCACCTGTTTGCCGGGCTCGTCCGCC
>DAHVWT010000140.1 GCA_027327915.1 Elusimicrobiota bacterium | reverse complement strand
TGCGCGATGGCCGGGCGCACCGCCATCGCAGAGGTCGAAGAGCTGGTGCCCGAAGGCTCCCTCGACCCGGTGTCGGTGCACCTCCCCGGCATCTTCGTCCAGCGGGTCGTCCAGGCGGACATGACCCGAGAGAAGCGCATCGAGAAGCGCACGGTCCGCCCGGCGCCCGAGCACCCGGGCGCAGTGGCTGAGGAGGACGCGACATGAGCTTGACGCACGCACAGATCGCCGCCCGGGCGGCGATGGACCTCTGCGACGGCGAGTACGTCAACCTCGGCATCGGGATGCCGACGCTCATCTCGAATTACCTGCCTGCGGGCGTGCATGTCGTGCTGCAGAGCGAGAACGGGATCCTCGGCGTGGGCCCCTACCCCTACGAAGGGGACGAGGACCCCGACCTCATCAACGCGGGCAAAGAGACGGTGACGGTCGACCCGGGGGCATCGTTCTTCGACTCCGCGCTCTCCTTCGGGATGATCCGCGGCGGCCACGTCGGCACGGCCGTGCTCGGGGCGATGCAGGTCTCCGCCGACGGAGACCTCGCGAACTGGATGATCCCA
>DAHVWT010000013.1 GCA_027327915.1 Elusimicrobiota bacterium | reverse complement strand
CCGCGGCGAGCTCCGAGATCACGTTGTCCTGGAGCGGGCAGAGCTCCATGACGTCCACGCCGACGACGTTTTTCGCCTCGATGACGGCCTTGAAGAGCGCGAGTCCCTCCCGCCAGGAGAAGCCTCCGGGCTGGGGGGTTCCCACGCCGGGGATCACGCTCGGATCGAAGCCGTCCAGGTCGATCGTGATGTAGACCGTGTCCGTCAGGGCGTCGAGGACTTGAGGGATGAGCCTCCCGACGTCGGGATGCTCGTGCGCGAAGAAGGTGCGGACGTTGCCGGTGTTGAGATAGTGAGCTTCTTCCTCGGCCACCGACCGGATGCCCACCTGGATGAGGGGGCAGAGCTTGGCGAGCGGATGCACGGCGCAGGCGTGATTGTGGGGAGAGCCCTCGAAGCTCTCGCGCATGTCCGCGTGGGCGTCGAAGTGGAAGATCGAGAGTCCCGGGTAGAGTCTCGCGTAGGGCGGGACGAGCGCCTGGGTGATGGAGTGCTCTCCCCCGATCGAATAGAGCGTCTTGTCCTTGAGCGCGGCCCAGCCCTCGACCGCCTTTTCGATTTTGGGGAAGGCGGTCGGCGCCTGCTCGTTGGGGTAGATCGGGACGGGCTTTAACGTGTGGATGCCCGCGAGATAGGTCTGGGACATCGTCTCCTCGTCCCAGAGCTCGACGCCGCAGGAGCCCTCGATCGCCTTGTCCGGGCCCTTGGCGGTGCCTTTCTTGTAGCTCGTCGTGCGCTCGAAAGGAACGGGCAGGACGAGAAAGCGCGCGGCCTCGAAAGGCGCCTGGACGCCCATGAAAACGCCGTCGATGAACTCGCCCGCGGCTTTCAGGGGCTCCCGCGGCCAAGCGGCGGCCGTGGCGGGGCGCCGCGTCACTTCGCGGCGGCCGGGAGGGGGGCGGTATCCTTCGTGTTGAGGATGTCGCTGAATCGCCGCGGCTTGCGCTTCTTCCAGGTCCCCTTGTGATAGGCGTAGGAGGCCAGGAGCGGGAAGGCAAGCGAGGCCTCGGCGTAGACCATCTGCTCGTGGACCGTGTCCACCTTGCCCCAGGAGCAGGCTTCCCGCAAGGTCGATCCGGAGAGACCGCCGTCCCTCTCGTCGGCCACGGTGATCTGGATCGCGTATTTGTGCATGCGGCTTTCGAGCCCCAGGATCTCGCAGCCGACCGAGGCGTCCTGCGCGAAGTTCTTGGGGACGCCGCCGCCCAGCATCAGAAGGCCCGACTCCTTGGACGCGAGCGTGAGGCGCACGAGCTCCCGGAAGTCCTTGGCGGAATCGATCGAGACGTGTTGCTCGGGGTTCTGCCATTGGTGATGGAGGAGCCCGAAGCCCGCCGAGCAGTCGGAGAAGGCCGGCACGAAAATCGGCACGCCCTTCTGGTAGGCCGCGGCGACGACGGAGTCCTTGACCTTGAGCTTGCGGCCAGCGAGGTAGCGGCCCATCTCCTCGATGAACTCCCGCGAGGAATAGGGCTGGGGCTTCAAGGTGTTGGCGATCTCGGAGATCGTCATGTCGCAGTCGCCGAGCTCGTCCTCGTCGATGAAGGTGTCGTAGATCCGGTCGATGCGCAGGGCGCGCATGCGGTGGTCGTCGACCCACTTCGTTCCGCGGTAGTGCTTGAAGCCCAGGGCCTCGAAGAAATCCTGGTCCACGATGTTGGCGCCGGTCGAGACGATGGCGTCGACCATGTTGTTGTTGACGAGGTCGAAGACGCAGCGCTTGAGCCCCGACGAAAAGAGGCTCCCCGCGAGGCACAGGATCACCGCGCAGGACTCCTCCGCGAGCATTTGCGCGTAGATTTGGGAAGCGCGGGAGAGGTCGCGCGCGGTGAAGGACATGCGTCCCATGTCGTCGACGAGCGAAACGAGGTCGTGCTTGGCGATGTCGAAGTGGACGATAGGATCCTTCAAGTAGTCGGACTTCTCGGACTTCTTGGAACTCTCATTATTGCCGGCCATGTGGATTTTCTCCCCTGGGAATTTTTTAGAGTGAGCCATTTTATAACATGTGACCTTCCCATGACAATCCGTCGCGCACCGTTTCTCGTCGCGCTGATGGCGTTGCTTCCGGCCGCGCAAGCCTCGGACGGCTACCATTACCGCAAGACGCTCAATCCGCGCCGCCAAACGTCTCAATCAACAAAGCAGCCCCGGCGCCCGTCGCGCGCGAGGAAAAAGCCTCCCCGCGCCTTCGCCGGGAAGCCCGCCCGAGGCGCGGGGAGCGCCGGCGAGGCTCTGCGTCCCGGACGTTGGCGCCCCGAAGTCCGCTCCGCGATCGACGCGCTCATCCGCGGGGAAGGCCGCTTAAGCCCCCGCTACGATCGCGACCATCCTCCGGCCGCCGTCTTGAATTGGGACGATGGAGCCGTCTGGGGAGACTCGGCCTTCGCCGTCTTTCTTTCTCTTGACACAAGCGCCGCGTTCCGGTTCTCAGACGAATTCTGGGACGTGGTTCCCATCGTCTTTGGACGCCAGCCGATGCGCTCGGATGTCGAGCAATTCCGCGCGCTCCCGCAAGACATCTGGCGCCTCCAGCCGTCGTATCTGACCTACCGCAAGATGATGGTCGCTTCCTATCTCGACATGTGCTCCCGGGTGAGCCGCAAGGAATGCCGGGTTTATCTGGCGAGGCTCCTGACGGGGCTCCGGGAAAAGGCGGCGGAGTCGCTCGCCCTGCGGGTCTGGGACGAGGAGGCGGGACGACCGCGGGGCTTCGAGGAGATCAAGGACTCCCTGGACGACCCGGAGCCGATCAAGGTTCCGCGGGGATTGCGGGTGGTCCCCGAGATCGCGGACCTCGTCTCCCGGCTCAGGGGCAACGGCTTCGACGTGTGGATCGTCGCGGACTCGCCCGAGCCGGAGATGCGGTCCCTCGTTTCCCTCTACGGCGTCGATCCCTCCCGCGCGGTCGGCATCGGGCTGGAGAGCAGGGGAGGAGTCCTCTCATCCAAGGTCCGTGAGCCCGTGCCCTACCGCGCGGGCAAGGTGGCCATCATCGAGGAGAAGATCGGCCGCCGCCCCCGTCTGGTTGTCGGCGGCGGGGAGGGCGACATGGACATCCTGGGCTTCTCCGGAGGCCTGAGCGTCTTCCTTGATTCGGGCGACAAGGCCTTAGCCAAGCGCGCCCGGGCCCGGGGATGGCTTATGCAGCCGGCGTTCGGAGAGATTTCAAGAGCCCGGAGGACGGGGCCGCCCGGCCACGCTTCGCGGCGCTGATTTTTCCGCCGCGATTTGGAGGAAGGCGCCTTCGATCTGGCGGAGCCTTCGCAGCCTCGTCTCGATCTCCTTGGCGCGGCGGCTGTCGGGAAAAAATCGGACGGTCAGCTTCTCGAGCAAGCGCTTCGGCGCCGGCTGCGGCGCCGCAAGCTCCGACAAGGCATAGGGAACGGCCGCGTAAAGCCTGACCGACCGATCCAGGATGAGTTCTTGGCGCTGGTTGTCGGCGATCGCTTGGCGGACGGAGCGGTAATGGGCGAGCCATCCCGCAGATTCGAGCAAGCGGGCGTCCGTCTTGTCGTCGTGCTCCAGGGACGCCAAGAGACGTCGCCGCGTCTCGCCCGCCCGTAGGTAATCGTCCCTCGACGCCGCCGGTTCGGGCAGGGACTTGATGGTCGCGCGGAGATCCGGCGTCAGGAATCGGCTTTCGACGCCGAGCCTGGACAGATCTCCCTCAAGCCAGGCGATGCTCGCCCAGCGTTCGGCCTCTTTTTGCCGGAGACTGAGTTCGCGGAGAAGGGATGGTCGGATCCGGGAGGGATCGCGCGCCGAAAGAGCCGCGCGGGCGAAGGAGTCGATCGCCGTGCGGGCCTTTTGGAGAGCCGTGGTCCAAGGAGTTCCCTTCGCTTTGCCAGGCCCGCCGGCGGGAGGAAGGCGGCCGAGCTCATGGGAGAGGCTGTCGAGATCGGCGCGCAGGATCAGAGCCGGGAAGGCGAGGGTCTGGTAGTCGAGCCTTCCCGTGATGCGAAGCTCGGGCGTTCCCGGAGGCCGGTCGGCGTTGAGCCGGCTTTGGAGGATCAGGACCTGCGGCGAGTAGCCTGTCGGATCGGACGCGGAGAGCCGGTCGAGGCTCAAGCCCGACCGCTCCGGAGGCGCCGCCGCCGAGGCGCCGACCGGCCCCGCGCCCGCGGCCGCCGCAGGCGCCGCCTGCGGGCCGCGGGTCAAGACCCAAGGGACGTCGACGCCGCTTCCGTCGAAAAGGCTGTTGGAGAACGCAGCGCGTTCCTCGGACTTGATCGCGGCGTCGTTTTCCTGGGCGGCGATCATCCCGCCCGGGGCCATGGAAAGCCACGGAAGGCCAAGAAAGGCGATGGAAGGCAACGAAAGGCTATCGCGTAAAAATTTTTTCATGCCTTGCGCGGCCCTCCGCGCCTTTCTTTCCTTAAGGAAGCTTCCTGATGGAAACCTTTCCTCGAGGCTTGGGGTAAAGGCGGATGGCATAGGGCTGGGTCAGGGATTCGATGACAAAAGCTCCGTGGGACGGTTTTTTCTCTCGGTAGCCGATGACGGTTCCACGTTTTCCCGCGGCGGGGACGGTCGAGAACAGGACGTCATAGCCTCCGGTCGGTTTTTGACCGAGAAAGACCGCCGCGGCGACGTATTTCTTGAAGTCGACGGAGGCAGGCGCGCTCGTGCCGATATCCTTGATCCACAGGCGCTTCCACGCCGCGGCGTCGGCGGCGACGAGCGAACGGGGCTTGGCGACGGACGAAAAGGCTCCATGCCATTCGAGCTTGGGCGGCTTGGGGCGCGTTGTGGCGGACGGCGACGGCGGCTGGGCGGCTCCCGTCGCCGCGACGGCGCCCAGGCACAGGATCAGAGACGGCTTTTTCATTCGTTTTTTCCTCCCACCAGAGCTTTTGGAATACGGAGCGTCGGTTGACCGTCGGAAACGGGGACTCCTTGCCCGTCCTTGCCGCAGGTGCCGATCCCCCAGCCGATGTCCCAGCCGACGAGGTCGATCGAACGCAGAATCTCGGGGCCCACGCCGAGAAGATTCGCGTCGCGCACCATGTGGCGCACGACGCCGTCCTTGACGAGGAAGCCCTCGTCCACCTCGAAGACGAAGCGGCCCGTGGCGGTGTTCACCTGCCCTCCGCCCATGCGGGTGACGAGGATGCCGGAGTCGAGGCTTTGGATGATCCGGCGCGGGTCGTCGGGACCGGGCGCGATATAGAGGTTCGACATGCGGGGGATGGGCGAGCAGGCGTAGGACTCGCGGCGGCCGTGGCCGTTGGAGGCGCGGTTCTCCTTGAAAGCGGTCGAACGGTCGTAAAGGTAGTCCTCGAGCACGCCTTTTTTGACGAGGACGGCGGGCGCCGCCGCGATGCCCTCGTCGTCGAAACGGAAGCTTCCTCGCGCGTGGGGGAGGGTCGGGTCGTCGATCACCGTGATTTTCTCGCAGGCGATCGCCTGGCCGCGCTTGCCGTGGTAGGCGGGCGACGTCCCCTCCTGCACGTGATCGGCCTCGAGGGAGTGTCCGATCGCCTCGTGGATGAAGGTCCCGCCCGCGGCGCTTGAGAGGACGACGGGCATCTCTCCCGCCGCGGCCTTGGGCGCCGCGAGCTTGAGCTCCGCCCGGCGCGCCGCCCGGCGCGCGATCCGCAAGGGGTCCGATTCCAAGAGGAGCTCGTAGCCCCGCGGTCCCCCGATGATCTCGGAGCCGGTCTGCAGGACGCCGTCGCGGCTTGAGACGACATGAATGGCAAGCATCACCCCCAGGCGGGAGTCTCCCAGGGCGGCGCCCTCCGAATTAACGATAGCGACGCGGCGGCGCCTTTCCGAGTAAAAGAGGCTCACTTGGCGAATCGAGGGAAATTCCGACCTCAGGGCGCGGTCGATCGACGAGAAGAGTTCGATTTTATCCGGCAGGGGGACGCCGAAGGGATCGACGCGCGCGATCGTCTCGGCGGAGGCCGAACTTTTGCGGGAGGCCGGGCGGGAGGCCGGGGGGAGGTTGAGGAGGCGGCGCCTCAGCTCGGAGAGGGCATCGAGGCTTGGGGTCTGGTCGCTCGCGAGCAGGGTTTCCACCCCCTGGTCCCGCCGACGCAGGTAGCGCAGCGAGAGCCCACGATCCTTGCTGGCCGCGGCGTCCGCGAGCTTGCCGTCCTCCCACTTCAGGGAGCGAGACTCGGAGGACTCGACGAAGACCTCGCCGTAGTCGGCGCCCCCGACGAAGGCCGCCATGTCCTCGAACTTGAGATCAGCGGGCATTGCCGGGGGTGTCGGCCAGGGGGAGAGCCAGGGTCACCGTTGTTCCCGCGCCCAGCCTCGAGTTGAGGCTCAGTCGGCCGCCGTGCCAGCGTGCGACTCTCTGGGCGAGCGGCAGGCCGAGTCCCCAACCTTCCGTTTGGCCGGTGAAGGAAGGCTCCACTTGATAGAAACGGCTGAAGATGCGTTCCTGCTCCTCCGGCGGGATGCCGGGGCCGTTATCCTGCACCGAGAGGAGGACAAAGCCGTCCTCCCGGCTCAGGCGCAGGAGAACTTTCTTCATGGAATGAGTGTTGAATTTAACCGCGTTCTCGACCAAGTTCTTGACGGCGACGCGCAGGAAGTTCCTATTGCCGAGGACGGGACTTTGTCCCGCCATGTCCTCCACGATCTGGACATTCTTGGCCTTGAGCCATTCGGCGAGGCCTTGGAGGGCCTGGCGAGCGGCTTCCTCGAGAGAAAATATCTCCATTTCCGAGGGGCGGAGGGGGTCCTCGAGGCTGACGTAAAGGAGAAGGCGGTCGACGAGCGAGGACAGGTATTTAGACTGGGAGACGATCGCGGAGGCCGCTTTTTGCCGCAGGCGCGCTCTTGTCTCCGGATCGTCGGCGCGGGCCGCGGCCCCTTCATCCGAGAGAATCTCGGCGTAGCCTAGGATGGAGGTCAGCGGGGTCTTGAGCTTGTGGGAGATGAGGGAGAGGAAGGTGCGCTTGAGAGTGTCTTCCCGTGCCTTTTCGGTTTCGTCCCTGAAAATGAGAAGACGGGCGGTCTCGACATGGCCGTCGCTCGTTGCGCGCTTCGCGGCCAAGTCGACGCGCAGGGCCTTGCCAGCCAGGACGAGATTCTTGGAATGGCGGCGCTCGGCGATGAAGTCGAGCGCGTGCGGCGTGGAGGAGTCCGCCAGCCCGCGAAGAGGCGGGGTCGCCTCGAAGCCGTCGAAGACCTGATCCAGGGTTTCGAAGGGGGAGGCCGAGCCCTGCGTGAGGCGGACGGCCGCGGGGTTGGCGAGGAGGACGCGGCCCTTTTGATCGGCCAGGACTGCCCCGTCGGCCATTTCCTTAAAGATGCTGTCGAGCTTCGATTTTTCCTCCCGGAGCCGGACGAAAAGACGCGCGTTCTCGATCGCGATCGCCGCCTGCATCGCAAGCGACTCGAGGACGGCGACGTCGGAGGGGCTGAAAGCCCCCTCTATTTTATTGATGGCCTCGAGCACGCCTACCAGCCTGTCCTTGAAGAGCATGGGAACGGCGAGCATCGAGCGCGTCTTGAAGCCGGATTGATGATCGACGCGGGGATTCCAAAGCGTTGTCTGGCTGACGTCGTCGACGACAAAGGGCTTCCGGCCGAGGGCGACGACGCCCGCGATGCCTTCCCCGATCTTGAACCGCAGGCTGAGGAGCTCTGGCGCCAAGCCCAGCGCCACGTCGAAATAGAGTTCGCGGTTGTTCTCGTCATACAAGAGGAGGGAGGCCGTTTTGGCGGAAACGAGACGCGTCGCAAGCTGCAGGACCTCCTTGAGAACGTCTCCGACCTCGAGCTTGGAGCTGAGGAGCCGGCCCGCCTCGACGAGGAGTTCGAGGGTGTCCGCGGTCTTAGGTTGGCTCATGGGGCTCAAACTTCTTTTAAGTATCCCAAAAATGGGGCAGGTTTGCCACGCGCCGTAGGCCTTTCGGTCCCCGGACGGTTGGGTCCTAGGCTCCTAGCCCGCGAAGGCGTGACCAAGTACAATACGCAACGTTGCAGGGCGCGGCGACGCGCGGACGGGATCACCGGAGCAACTTAAAGGAGGCTGGAAAGCTGGTCATGAACAAAGACAAAAGAAGCGGCCTGGAGGCCTTCAAGACGATCTTGGGGATTTTCGCTGTTCTCGCGCTGGCGGCGCCTTCGGCGCACGCGAGGCGCTTGATCATCAGCTACCGTCATGGAACGGCCGCCAAGTCCCTGAGGGACCGGGTGATCGAGCGTCTGCGCGCGAGCCGGCTCTTCAACATCGCCGATTCCGAGGGAGGCGGCGAGTTCATGGCCCAGGTTGTCGAGGTCCCCGATACGGAGGATTCCTCTCCGGTCGATATCCAAGGAGTCTCGGCGAAGATCGCGGGCCAGGAAGGGTTCGACTCCCAGGACGTCCAGGTCGAGGAGGATTTTTGGACTAATTGGCTCCACGGCGTTTCCTTTCAGAAGACGCCGTTTCTCGACGGAGCTTCCATGGGTGATCTGGGCATCCCCCCGTTATCCAGCCAGCTGATGCGATCGGCGCCTGCTGATTCCAATGGGAAGAAGCCGTCTCCGAAGCCCGCGCCGGGCGCGAATGTCAAGCCCCAGCTTCCGTGGGGGGTCGCGCGCGTCGACGCCCCGGCCGCTTGGCCGGCGACGAAAGGGGCGGGTGTCAAGGTCTGTGTCGTCGACACCGGGGTCGATCCCAATCATGCCGACCTCGCCGGAGTCGTCGCGGGTGGGGTCAATATCATCGCGGGAAACAACGATTATGCCGACGACAACGGCCACGGAACGCACGTGGCCGGGACCATCGCGGCCATCGGCCGCTATGCCGCGACGGTGCAGGGCAAGGCCACGCTGGTGGTCGGAGTCGCTCCGCAAGTGAGCATCTATGCCGTCAAGGTCATGAATGCCCAGGGCGAGGGCCGCTTGAGCGACATCGTCCGCGGGATCATGTGGTGCGCGGATCATAAGGCTCAAGTGATGAACATGAGCCTGGGCTCGGACACTCCCGCCGTCTCCGAGGAACGGGCCGTGAAGTACGCCCAGGCTCACGGAGTGGTGCCGATCGCCGCCTCCGGCAACTCGGGCAAGGCCGTCGGCTATCCCGCGGCCTATCCCGAGGTGATCGCGGTGGGCGCTTCCGACATCAACGACCAAGTGACGAGCTTTTCAAGCCGCGGACCCCAGGTGCGCTTCATCGCCCCCGGAGACAAGATCGTCTCGACCTGGATGAACGGCGGCTATGCCATGGCCTCCGGAACCTCGATGGCCTCCCCGCACGTGGCGGCCCTCGCGGCCCTGGCCGTGAGCGAGGGGGCGCGCGGCTTCGACCAGGTTCTCTCCAGGCTTCAGGCCGCGGCGACGCCGCTCAAGGGTTTGACCAAGGATCAGCAGGGCTTCGGCATGATCGACGCCAAGAAGCTCCTCCGCTGATCCCGTCGCCTCGGTGAGGCCGGGGCCCAGTCAAGGGGGACCCCCGTCCATTCAAAGTGGACGGGGGTTTTTCTTTGGCCCGCGCCCGCGGAAAGGTCAATCACCGCAGGGGAGGGCGCGGATTCTAAAGTACAACTTCACAGCTGCGTCCATGTACCGGGTGTCTCGGAACCAGCGGAAACCAAACTTCTCGGCCAAGGCGATCGAGCGCAGATTATCCGGATTAATGATGCAAGCCGTCCTATCGCATTTTAAATTGGCATCGGCCCATGCCAGCGCCGTCTGGATTGCTTCCTTCGCATAGCCCAGGCCTTGCGCCGAGGGCTTGAGCGCCCAGCCCATTTCAGGTGTTCCTTGGATTGCTGGGTCTATCTCGCGCTTAAAGTCGGCGAAGCCGAGCTCGCCGATATAAGCCTTTGATTTTTTCTCCTCAATCGCCCAGTAGCCGTAGCCCATGAGGCTCCAGTGCCCTGCATAGCCGAGGATTCTGGACCAAGTCTGTTGTGACGAGGACGGCCTGCCCGTTATGTGCCGCGTCACGGCGTCGTCGGCCCACATTTTCGCGCATTCCAAAAAATCGCTCACACGATGGCCGCGCAACAAGATCCGCTCCGTTTCGATCACCGGAGCCTTGGAGATGAGTTCAGATTGAGACATGAGGAGTACGCATGCCGACATTCTAACTCTCGCCCGTTCAAACCGCAATTGCCGCCCAGAAATGCGGGAGCGCCTAAGTCCGGGACAGGTATAATACGGCGTGGACGAAGGCCCTATTTATTCCACGGACCCCGACCGGGTTAAGAGCCGCCAGCCCGAGCCTCTGCGGCTTTCGTTTCAGCGCCAAGGCAAGGGCAGCGGCGTGACGCGCATTGAGCGGCTTGTTCTTCATCCCAGGCTCAAGGAGCATCTCCTCAGCCGCTTCAAGAGGCGCCTGGGCTGCGGCGGCGCGATCAAGGACGGGACTCTTGAAATTCAGGGCGACCACCGCGACTTTATCGAAGCCGAGCTCTCGCGAGAAGGCTACAAGATCAAGCGCGTCGGCGCGTAATTCCCGCGGGAAGTGTGGCGAGGGTCGGGATCGAACCGACGACACCCGGTTTTTCAGACCGGTGCTCTACCACTGAGCTACCTCGCCGCAAAAGGGATCGCAACGGCAATTGCAACCATCATCATATAGAATTGCAAATTACAAGAGGTATTGACAATCGAGCAATTCCTGTTATACTTCCAGCCGTTTCCTGCCAGGAGGAGGGCTATTGGGGGGACGGGGTTGGCCCCCGGGGCGTAGCCGCAGGGACGGTCTCCCAGGCAGGCGATAAAGGCAAATCCGCCGTAAGGCGGAGGCGCAAAGCCATGACTCCCGCAAGGGAGCGTCAGGTTGCCGAACTGAATGGCCCAAAGAGCACCTTGGGGCTTTGTCCCTAGGCGTCGTAGTCGGCCGGCCGCGGCGGCGTGGCGCGTCGCCGTGGCGGTTGTTTATTTTATACTCGCGCGTCTCGCGTCACCGGCTACCGCCCTCGCCCAGTACGGCGGCCAGCCCGGGGCTTTTCTCAATTTCGGGGTCGGGGCCCGGGCCCTGGCCATGGGCGGCGCCTTCACCGCGGTCTCGGACGACGCATCGGCCGCTTTCTGGAACCCCTCGGGCTTGGCGCAGCTCCAGCGCAAGGAAGCCACCGCCATGGACGCCTCCCTCTACGAGGGGGCAAGCTTGCTCTACTTGGGCTACGCCCAGCCGACGAAGAACTCCGGCACCTTCGGCGTGGACGTGGCCCAGCTCTCCGCGTCCGGCTTCGAGGCCGTCAACGCCGTCTTCGACGCGAACGGGACCGCCACCTCGATCACGAGCGGCGGCAGCTTCTCCAACACGCAGCAGGCCATGGCGCTCTCCTGGGGCAAAGCCGTCACCGACAAGACGAATTTCGGCGCGACGCTCGACTATCTTTCCAACAGCCTTGACGGTTCCGTCAGCCATTTCGAGACGGTGGACCTCGGCATGATGCGCCGCTTCGGATTCTACAACCTCGGCCTCGATTTCCAGAACGTTTTCGAGGAGGCCACCGGGGGCACGTCCGACCATCTTCCTCCCATCATCAACCTCGGCAACGCGGTGAATCTGTTTCACAACAGGCTCACCGTGGCCGCCGATCTCAATGAGAATCTTACCGGCGGCAACGACATCCGCTTCGGCGGCGAGTATTGGGTCGCGAAATGGTTCGCGGCGCGCTTCGGCCTCATGGGGCTCCCCAGCATCCAGGAGACGGATTTCGGGTTCGGATTCAAATTCTCGGGCCTCATGCTCGATTTCGCGGAGGGCCTTCAGAGCAGCCTGGGCGCCAGCACGCGGGTCTCTCTCACCTTCCGTTTCGGCGAGTCGACCCGCTCGCAGACGCGCGGCTTGGTCCAGAACTTCCTGCGCCAGGGCTTCGACGCGTTCAACCGCGGCGACTTCGCGCTCGCGGGCCAGAAATTCCGCCAGGCGCTTCAGGCCGACCCGACAAACCAGAAGGCGAAGCTTCTGCTCGCCCGCCTCATGGCGGTGACCGACTACGTCCCCCAGGCGATGGGAAGCCAGGAATACCAGCTCTTCACCCGCAAGGGCGCCATCGCCTACGTCCAGGGCGTCGACATCCACGCCGCGATCAACGACCTGCGTTATGCCTACAACAAGAACCCCAAGGACGAGAAGCTGCTGGGCCTGCTCAATATGGTCGAGAAGGAGGCCGGCGTCGAGATCACGCGCCGCGTCGAGGGCCCCGGGATCTTCACATGGGTGGATCAGAAGGTTTACGACACCCGCCAGGCGGTCTACCAGGGTCAGTACAGCCTCGCCGTGCGCCGCGCCCAGGACATCCTGGACATCGAGCCCAACAACGTGACGGCCCTCGAGATGATGGGGAGCGCTTTCTATATGATGAACGACAAGGAGAAGGCCATGGCGGTCTGGAAGAAGGTGCTGGAGCTGGACCCCAACAACAAGGAAGTCCGGCAGTTCATGGACTCCGTGCGCAAATGAGGGGCTTAAAGAGTTTTATGTCTTGTCTTGAAAATTTTACATGCGCTCTTTACACTAAGCGGTCGAGGCTCTTCCTATTAATGAAAGGATGGAAAACAACGGCTTTATGCGTCCTAGCGGCGGTTTCGACCGCGTCGGCGGCCCTCCAGTCTCCGGATATCTCGCTTCTCAAGGAGCAGAACAGGATCAAGGACGAGGCGGAGCAGAAGATCCAGGAGGACATCCTCGATCCCATCCTGGGCAAGGGGAAAGCCAAGGCCTTCGTCGACGTCGAGATGGAGGTCAAGATACAAAGCGAGGAGTCGTCGCGCTCCGGCATGGGCTTGGCCGAGCGCTACAAGGAGAAGCAGGGGGCGAAATCAGCCGGTCTGCAGACGCTCGAGCTCATGCCCGGCATCCCCAAGCCGAAGACGATCTCGGGGGACAAGGCTCCTCCCATCCCGCCCGAAGCGGCGCAGGCCCAGCAAGCCCAGCAGGTCAAAGGGCTCAAGGAGCAGCGCTTCGCCGTCATCCCGGTCTTCAAGAAGCTCGCGGTCACCGTGATCCACGACGACACGACGCTCAAGACGAAGACCGAGCAGGACCTCGTGCGCTCGCGCATCGTGGACGCCATGGCGCAGTACCAGTTGAAGCCCCAGGACGTCTTTTTCCGGGCGACGCCGTTCTATACGGCCCCGGTCAAGATCGATTGGCGCGAGGACGTCAAAAAGCCGAACGTCTACCTGCCGCTTCTCTACGCCTTGCTGCTTCTCCTCTTTCTCGCGTTCCTGTTCGGTCCCCTCGCGCGGTTTTTCCGGCAGTACGTGCGGGCCTTGATGGAAAAGCCCGGAGCGGAGGTCAACATCGAGGAAAAGCCCGGGGAAGAGGGGGGCGGCAAGGGGGGGGAGGATCTTCTCGAAGAGGGCAAGCTCGACATCACCCTCCAGCGCAAGCCCCCGGAGCCTCCGCCCGAGGAGGATGAACAGATGAAGAAATTCGAGCCTTTCGCCTATATTAACGAGGAGAACATCAAGCGCCTGGTCTACATGTTCCTCCTGCGCAAAGAGGAGCCCTGGGTCATCGCGGTCGTGGCGAGCTACCTCAGGCCCGAATACGCCCGCGCGGTCCTCACCTCCCTTCCCATCGAGCTCCAGGCCAAGGTCGCGCTCGAGGCCCTGACCGTGCGCCAGCTCTCGCGCGAGCAGGTCCTCGCGATCGACGCCGAGGTCAAGGAGAACGTCGACTTCGTGGTCGGAGGGATGGAACGGCTGACCCAGCTGCTCGAAGAAGCCGACATGACGACGCGCAACAACATCCTCAACTACCTCAAAAACGAGAAGCCGACGCTCTATGAGCGGGTGCGCAAGTTCGTGTTGACCTTCGACGACGTGACGCGCTTCCCCGACAGGGAGATGCAGATCATCGTGCGGGAGCTCAAGCCCGAGATCATGGCGCGGGCGCTCCAGAACTCCGCCCCCGAGGTCGTCAACAAGTTCCTCTCCAACATGTCGAGCGGCGCGGCCGCCCTTCTTAAGGAAGCGATCGAATACGCCGCGAACACCACCACCGCCCAGATCGACGAGGAGCGGGCCAAAATTTTAGACGAGATCCGGAAACTCGAGCGCGAGGGGAAGATCAGCGTCCGGGAGCGTCCCGAGGGCGGGCTAGGCCTCGAGGGAATGGAGGAGGAGATGTCGGTGCGGGAGAGGCGCCAGGCCCGTCTCGCCGGAAAAGGCGGCTCGGAGGCCCTGCCCGCGCCAGCCGCGCGGCCCTCGGAGGGCTCCCAGCAGGCGCAGTCCTATTTCAACGCGGGGGCCGGCCTCTATCAAGCCGGCAACCTTCAGGAGGCTCTCCAGTATTTCGAGTATGCCGTCTCGCTCGATCCGGCCTACGCCGAGGCCCGGCAGTACCTGGCCACGGCCCTGCACCAGATGGGGAGGACCGGAGAGGCCCTCCCGCATTTCGACGAGCTGCTGCGACTTCGCCCCGACCCGCAACTGCAGGCGTGGGTCGAGGGCATCAAGGCTCAAGCGACATCACGATGAGACATCAAGGAGCTTAAAACGCCATGTCCAGCGACAAAAACCAGGAACCCAGGCCTCCGCAGCTGCCGCCGCTTCCGCCCTTGAACCCTCTGAACCCCTTGAATTCCCCGCCGCCCCCGCCGCTTTCGAAGCCCTCCTTGGGCCCGGGGCTGCCGCCCCCGCCATCGGCTCTCGGCGCCTTCCAGGCGCCGCCCGCAGCCCCTGAGAAAGAGAACCTTGAAAAGAAGGTCGCCGATCTCGAAAGCCGCCTCGTCCAGGAGCGCGAAAAGGTCCTCCTCGCGAGCCTCAAGAGCCAGCAGGAATCCGAAACCGCCAGCAAGGTGGAGGCGGCCATCAAGGAACTCCAGGAGAAGGTCCGCCGCGAGCGCCGTGACCAGGAGGAGGAGGGGCGCCGCCTCGATCTCGAGGGAAGGCTCCGGCAGATGGAAGAGAAGCTCACGGCCGAGCGCGAGACTTGGATGTCCTCCTTGCGAACTCAGATGCAGGGCCGGGATGCCGCCGACAAGGAGATGGAGGCCCATTTCGCGCTTCGCATCCAGGAGCTCGAGCGCCGGAGCCTCGAGGAGCGCGCGCAATGGCAGCGGGCGTTTCTCGCCAAGGAGGAGGAGATCCGGACCCTCCGCCCCCTGGCGGAGAGGCTGCGAGCGGTCGAACTCGATCTTGAGCGGGCTGTTTTTCATAAAAAAGAAGCCGATGGCAAGATCGGCGACATGGCCCGGGAGCGGGCCTCGATCATAGCCGAGCTGCACGAGCTCAAGGCAAGAGCCGCCGAAGCCGTGAAGACCCAGATCGCTCTCGAGCGCGCCGAGGGGCGAGTCCAGGATCTGGAGGCGGCCGCGGCCGAATTATCAGCGGCCCGGGAACGGGCCTCCAAGGCGGAGAGCGATCTCGACGCGGCGCTTCGGCAAAAAGATGGGGTCGAGAGGCGGAGCAAGGATTTAGAGGCGCGGCTTACGGAGCTGGAGGGCGCCCGTTCGGCGGCGGCCGTCGAATTGTCGATGGCCCGGGAGCAGGCCGCCAGGGCGGAGAGCCGGATCGAATCGGCGCTTAAGCAGCAGCGCGAGGCGGAGTCCCGGTTGGCCGAGTTCGAACAGGACCGCCGGCAGGTGGAGGCTTTTAAGGAAAGAGCCGCGAGGGCCGAGGAGGACCTCGCCCGGGCGGCCGCGGCTCGCGCGGCGATCGAGGCCCGGCTGGCGCAGGCGGAGCAGGTGAAGAGCCAGGATGCCGCCCGGATCGAGGCTCTCGAACAAAAGATCGCGAAAGCCGAGGCCGAATCCGAGCGCACGGCCGTCCAAAAAGCGTCGATCGAGGAAAAGGTCGCGGAGCTCCTCAAGGAGCGCGCGCAGATGGACGTCCTCAAGGAAAAGGCCGCCAAGGCCGAGGCCGAGCGGGACAGGAAGGCCCTCGAGATGGAGGCCGCGATCAAGGACTCGGAGCGCCTCAAGGCCGAGATGCTGCGGCTTCGTGGAATTTGCTCGGCGATGGAGCGCCAAGCGGCGCCGCTGCGCGCCGCCGCGGCGCAATTCAAGATCCAGCTTGCCTCGTCCGCCAAGGAAAAACAGGATCTCATGAACCACAAGGCCGTTCTGGAGCGGCAGCTCGCCGTCCAATCCGCCTTGGCGAAGAAGGCCGCGGAGGGGATCGAGTTCGAGAAGGTGAAAATCCGCACGCTGGCCGAGGAGGAGATCAAGAAGATCAAGGCCCGCATCATCGAGGAGATGGAGCGCGACAAGGCCAACGAGATCGCGCGCCGCGAGGCGGTTCTCCGCGAGGAGTTCGAGCGGAGCCTTCCCGACCGGATGCAGAAGCTGCGGAGCGAATGGGAGGGTGTTCGCGCGCGGATGGGGGCCGAAATCATGCGCCTCCAGGAGGAGATCGCCCTCCACCACAAGGCCCTCTCGGACAAGGACGCCGAGTGGTCGGAGAAGCTTCTGCAGAAGGAAAGGGGCGTGGAGTCGTTCCGCTCCGAGCTCGCGGAGAAGCTCGCCGAGCGCGAGAGGGCCCTCGAGGCCCTGCGCGTCGAGATGCGGGAGCGCCTGGCTCAAAGGGACCAGGCCCTCGAGGGACTGCGCTCCGAGCTCGCCTCGGCCCAGCGGAGGCTGGGCGAGACGGAGGAGAAAGCGAAAGGAGCCGCGGAGCGCAACGAGGAGCTTTCCAAGGAGCTCGTGCGGCTTTCTCCGGAGGGCGTCACGGAACTGCGCGCTGAAAACGAGGACCTGCGCCGGATGCTCGCCGCTCAAGGGGCCGAGATCAAGGACCTGCGCGAGGAGGCCGAGCTCGAGCGGGAGCGCGGTCGCGCCGCGGCGATCGCGGCCGTGATGGAGGAGAAGCGCGAGGCCCAGGCGCGAAGGGCCGAACTCGAACGGCAGCTCGCCAACTCGAGAGAGGAGTATGCCCAGCTCGAAAGCAGGCTCGCGGAGCTTCGCCGGCGCATCATGGAGTCCTCCTCCAAGCTCCAGGAGGCCGCCTTCGCCCGAGCCGAGCTCAAGGAGGCTCAGTCGCGGCTCACCGAGTACCAGAAGCGCTTCGAAGAGATGGAGCGGTGGAAGGATGCCTTCGCCGGCACGTCCAAGGCCCAGGAGGAGGCGTCGGCCCGCCGCATCAAGGAGCTCGAGGAGGCGCTCGCCGCGGCCAAGAAGGACGCCGGCAAGGCCCGGGATGCCGCCGACGCGAAATTAAAGGAAATCTCCGAGAAGGTGCAGGCGGAGGACGTGTGGCGGCGCCAGGCGCAAGCGAACAAGGAGGAAATCGCCAAGCTCAAGCGCCGGCTTGAGGAGGCGGAGTCCCGTTCCTGGATGGACGTTCTCCGCAAGAAAAAACCTTCCTCCAAATGATCACGCTGCGCAAGCTCAACGGGAGCCAGATCGTGGTGAACGCCGAGCTCATCGAGAACATGGAGCCCGGCCGGGAAACCGTCGTGGCGCTCACGAACGGGAACCGTTACATCGTCATGGAGAGCGCTGACGAAATCACCCGAAAAGTGCTGGAATATAGGGCCCATCTTTTGGCGAAGGTCGAGGCCGTGCGTTTGGTCGCGCAGACGGAGAAAGGGGGTTAGAAACTCGTGGACATAGCGACGGTGCTGGGGATTCTCGTTGGGTTTTTGATGGTCGTCGCCAACATCTACCACAGCGAGGGCATGGAAGGTTTTAAGCCCTTCATCAACATGGAGGCCTTCCTGGTCGTCATGGGGGGGACCTTCTGCGCGACCCTGGTCAACTACCCCTTGAGCCAGGTGGTGGGGCTCGGGCGCATCGTCAGAAAAGTCCTTTTCTCGAGCGGGGAGGACACCTCGAACATCGTCGGCACTTTTGTGACCCTCGCCCAGAAGGCGAAGAAGGAGGGCTTTCTCGCCCTTCAAAACGAGATCAAGAACATTCCGAACGACTTCATGCGCCGGGGCATCCAGCTCGTCATCGACGCGGCGGACGCGGAGTTCATCCGGAACATGCTCGAGACCGAGATCGGCTTCATTCGGGAGCGCCACAAGGTGGGCCAGGAAATCTTCAACGCCATGGGAACTTACGCCCCGGCCTTCGGCATCATCGGCACCGTGCTGGGCATGATCATGATGCTCGCGACGATCAGCGACGTGTCCGCCGTGCCGCGCCGCATGGCGCTGGCCCTCGCCTCGGCCTTCTTTGGTTTGGGCTCGGGTTACCTCATCTTCCTTCCCATGGGCGGCAAGCTCCGCCGGCGCTCGGAAGAGGAGCTTCTCGTCAAGGAAATCATCATCCGGGGGGTTCTCCTGCTTCAGAGCGGGGCCAACCCGAGCGTCGTCGAGGCCAATCTCAAAGCCTATCTCGAGCCCGCCAAGCGCATGGTGATTAAGGCGGGAACCCCGGCCGCGGCCCAGCCCGCCGCGACGCCCGGCGCCGCGCCGGCGCCGCCGGCGGCGTAGGAGGAAGCCGGAGCCCATGGCCGTCCTTCGCCCGCCGCGGGGTTTCATCGACGAGAGCGACCCCAAGGTCGCGCAGATCGGCCACCCGGCGCCGCCCTGGCTCGTCAATTACGCGGACTTAATGACAGAGTTGGTATGCTTTTTCATTATTCTTTACGCCCTCTCCGCGGCGCTCAACAAGAATGTCCAGCAGGCCTCCCAAGAGGTCAAGAAGATGATGAAGGAAGGAGCGATGCACGGCCAGGTCTCGATCGATAAGGACGGCCTGAAGATCTCGATCGATGAGGAGGGCCATGCCGCCTTCTTCAAGAGCGGCTCGGCCGAGCCCACGTCCACGATCGAGGGGATCCTGGCGAAGCTCGCTCCCGTCCTCAAGAAGCTTGAGACGGACCACGACATTATCGTCGAGGGATATACCGACAACCAGCCGATCTCGAACCAATATTTTGACTCGAATTGGGAGCTCTCGACGGCGCGGGCGACCAGCGTCGCGAGGCTCTTGATCGAGAAATTCGGCCTCATGCCCTACCGGCTGGGCGCGATGGGATACGGGCAGTACCGCCCCGTCACGACGAACGCCACGCCGGAGGGCCGGGCCAAAAATCGCCGCGTCGTCATCCTCGTCAAAAACGGCGCCACGAAGCCCGCGGCGGCCGGAGTCGGCGGCGCCGCGGCCGCCGCGGCGCCGTCTCCGGAAGGCCGCGGATGATCCGCCGCCGACACGCCGTTCTCGCCCCGGCCATCGCGCTTTCCCTTGCCGCCTGCGGCCCCTCCAACAAGGCCCTCGTGCGGCACGACTACGCCGAGGGCCAGGCGGTCGATCTGTCGGTCACGAAGAAAGTCTCCGGGACTCACGACCTTTTCTTCTTCTCCATCCCCAAGGAGACCCCCTTTCTCGACGGCTACCTTCAAGGCATCATCACCGACTATCAGGACCATCCCATCCAGGGCGTGGTCGTAAGGGCCGTGGCCTCGGGAGAGGCCGAGGTCGAGTCCGGGGAGGCCTCGCCTGGCTTCAATGTGAGCTCCTTCGATCCGGGCGTCAGCGACACCAACGGCGTCTACCGGATCCGATTTTCCTTCCCGATTCTGGACGGCATCGTGGACCTGCGCGGCAAGCTCCTTTTCAACCCGGGCTGGGAGCAGGAGAAGACCGAACTCGGGCGCGCCTACGAGCCACAGCTTAAGGAAAGCCCCTTCCACTTTTACTACAACGAGAAGACGGGAACCGTCATCTTCGACCAGGGCATCCGAAAGACGATCGTCGCCCCCGCCGTCAACCCGGGCGGCGCCAAGATGGCGGCGCTCCCCGGCGCCCAGCCCCCGGCCGAGGAACAGGCCCCGAAGCCGAAAGAAAAGCCCAAGGCAGCCGCGGCGGACGCTGGAGATTCGCAGGATCTTTTCAAAGGATTCGGTTTCGGGCCGTGACGCCGACGACCCCAAGTCGGCGGCCGCGCCGCGCGGTTTATCTCGATTATAACGCCACGGCGCCGGTGCGCCCGGAGGTCTTCAAGGCGATGAGGCCGTTCCTCTTGGGCGAATTCGGCAACCCCTCGAGCGTGCATGTCCTAGGACAACGGGCCCGCCGCGCGGTCGAGGAGGCCCGGGCTCGGGTCGCGGAGTTCCTCGGGGCGTCGGCGGGGGAAATCGTCTTCACCTCGTCGGGCTCCGAGGCGGACGCGATGGCCGTCCGGGGCGCCGCCTTGAGGGCGTTCGAGTCCTCGGGAGGCAAAAAGCGGGCGGTGGTCTCAAGCCCTATCGAGCACGAGGCCGTTCTCGGCGCGCTCGACATGCTGGAGCGGCGGGGGCTTGAGATCAAGCTCCTTCCGGTCGGCGCCGACGGAACGGTCGTCGCCAAAGCCTTGCCGGGGCTGCTCGACGACTCCACGGCCCTCGTCACCGTCATGCACGCCAACAACGAGACGGGCGCCGTCCAGCCCGTGCGGGAGTTGGCCGGAATCTGCCGCGAGCGCGGCGTGGTTTTCCACACGGACGCGGTCCAGTCGGCGGGGAAGATTCCGGTCGACGCGCGCGAGATCGGAGCGGATCTCCTGTCGATTTCGGGGCATAAGCTGGGCGCTCCCAAGGGGATCGGCGCCCTGTACATACGCCGGGGGATTGCCCTTGTCCCATTGATCGCCGGCGCCCAGGAAAAAAACCGTCGAGGGGGGACGGAGAACGTGCCGGGAATCGTCGGCTTGGGGGAGGCCTGCCGGCTAAGCCGGGCCGAGGCGCTCGATTCATCCCGTTACGCGGCTTTGCGAAGCCGGATGCTCCAGGAGGCGCTCAAGATTCCGGGCTCGCGGCTGACGGCCGGTCCGGATGGCGTTCTCCCCCACATGGCGCATTTCTGCTTCGAGGGAGTTTCCGGGCCCGAGCTCGTCGCGGCGCTCGACCTCGAGGGAATCGCGGTCTCAAGCGGCCCCGCCTGCAGTTCGGGATCCCCCGAGCCGTCGCACGTTCTCCTGGCGATGGGCATGGCGCCCGAGATCGCGCGGGGGGCCTTGAGGGTTTCCATGGGTTTTGCGACCAAGGAGGCCGACGTCGAGCGCTTCCTCCAGGCGCTCCCGGGCGTCGTCGCGGCCCTGCGTCGGGTCCCGGCGGCTCTTCGGCCATGAGCCGCCGGCTCGCGGTCGTCGCGATGAGCGGAGGGGTCGATAGCTCCGTCGCCGCGGCGTTGATGGCCGAGCAAGGATACGAGCTCGCGGGGGTGACCTTGAAGCTCCTGCCCCGGCTTGAGACGGGATTCGGCTGCTGCGGCTCCCCCGCCGACATCGACGACGCCAAGAGGGTGGCCGAGCGCCTTGGCATCCGCCATTACGTCATGGATTTGAGCGCCCTTTTCGAGGACCGCGTCGTCGCCTCCTTCGTGCGCGACTACGCGTCGGCGCGCACCCCGAACCCCTGCGTCGAATGCAACCGCTCGGTCAAGTTCGGCCATCTCCTCGCGCTCGCCCGGGCCTGGGGAGCCGAGGTCCTCGCCACGGGACATTACGCCCGGGCGGAGGGCGGCAAGCTCCTGCGCGCCCGGGACGAGTCGAAGGACCAGAGTTATTTCCTTTACCAGCTCCGCGCCGAGGAGCTCTCAAGCGTCCGCTTCCCCGTGGGGGAGCTCGCGAAGGAGGACGTGCGGGCGAAGGCGAGGGCCTTGGGACTTGCCACGGCGGATAAGCCCGAAAGCCAGGAGATCTGCTTCGTCCCGAACCGCGACTACCGTTCTTTCGTGCGGACCCGCTTGGGAGCCGAGGGGGCTCCGTCCGCCGCGTCCGCCGGGGGCCCCGTTGTGGACCGGGAGGGCCGACCTCTCGGCCGGCACGCGGGCTATATCGGTTTCACGGTCGGCCAGAGGCGGGGCCTGGGTCTCTCGGGAGGAGCCGCCGCGTCCTACGTCGTCGCCATCAAGCCCGAGACGTCCTCCGTGGTTGTCGGGCCCGAGGAGGCTCTCTACGCCCGCTCGATCGATGTGAAGAACCTGTCTTGGTGCGACGGCGGCCGTGTTTTCCCCGAGCGCGCTTGGACGCGCATCCGCCACCGGCACGGGCCCGCTCTCGCGCGCCTCGAACGGCTGGGTGAGGACGCGCTCCGGGCGCATTTCAAGGAGCCTCAGCGCGCTCCAGCGCCCGGCCAGGCGGCCGTCTTCTACGACGGGGACTTGGTCCTGGGCGGAGGAACGATCGAGAATGCCGTGAGCTGCGTCGCGAAGAAGGACGCGGGCAACTGATAGGCGTCCAGGAATTCCTCAGCCCTCGAGTACTTGAGCCTTCGCATGGCGTCCGCGGCCGTGCGGCGCATGAGACATGCCCCGAGGAACGTGAGGGAATGGGCGTAGCGCAGCCGGGGATGGTCGCGGAGGAGGGAGGACGGCTTGGGCAGGGCCGCGAAGCGCGGCGACGCGGAGATCTCCTTGCCTTCCAAGGTTTCAAGCGCCGTCCGGCACGGCGCTTTCCGGCCCAGTTTTCTCGTCACGGCGTCCGCGGCCGTCTCGGCCATAAGCCGGTAATCGGACATCTTGCCGCCGGCCAAAGTGAGGAACTCCTCGGGGCCTCCTTGCTCGGCTTCACCATAGAGCTTGAATCCCCTGGAGAGGAGATGCTCTTTCCCGCCCGACTCGCCCACGATGGGCCTGAGGCCGCAGACGACGCGGTCGAATCGTTCCGGGAAATCCTTGAAGTAACGGCGGGCCGTCGCGAGGAGATAGGACGTCTCCTCTTGGCTCGGGGCGCAGGAGCCGGGTCCCGCCGAGTGCTCGACGTCCGTCGGTCCCACGAGGGTATAATCCGGTCCCGGCAGGACGAAGACATAACGGCGCCGGTCCGCGGCCTCCAGAATGAGCCCGAAGGGAACGAGCCGGCGCTCGTAGACGAGATGCGTGCCGCGGCGCAGGATAAGAGGAATACGGGCCCCGGCCAGGCGCGCGATTTCTCCGGCCCAGGGGCCCCCCGCGTTCACGGCGAGTCTCGCCGCCACTTCGACGCTCGGCCCTTTAAGAAGGACGCCGCCGCCCGGCGTCTTCTCGATCGACTCGACGGGACAGTCCCGACGGATGGAGGCGCCATGCCGCTCGGCCGAGCTCAGGTTGGACTCGACGAGCCTGACGGGGTCCACCTGCCATTCGTCGAAGGCGAGCGCCCCGCTGAGGCCCTCCTTCCTGAGGGTGGGAAGGAGGCGCAGCGCTTCCTCGGCGGAGAGACGCAGATGGGGCTTGCCGCCCTTGAGCCTCTGGAAGCCGTCATAGGATTGGAGCAGGGAATCGACCGCCGCGAGCCCGTGGGCGTGGCCTCGGTAGACGGGCCAGAGGATGGGGAGCCTCGTCAAAAGGGGCGCCGCGATCTGTAGGATGTAGCCCGCGTCCCAGCTCGTCTCGAGTGTCGTCTGGCGGTCGTAAAGCAGGTAGCGCAGCCCCCCATGGATGAGCCGGCTCGAGGAAGCGGTCGTCTGGCGTCCCGGCTGGGATTTCTCGAGGAGGATCGTGCTCAAGCCGCGCATGGCGCAGTCCCTGGCGAGGCCCGCGCCGGTGATGCCGCCCCCGATGATCGCGACGTCGGCTGTTTCCCTGTTCATGGCGCCGGCTCCGCGGCCGGGGCCTTGAGGTCTACCGAGAGGGTGTCTTCCTCGGGGCCGACTCTGGCGGCAAGCCCCGCCTGCTGGGAAAGGTCGGCGGCCAGTTGCCGGCTCGAGAGGCCCTCGTTGACGACCGCCCAGAGGAGCGCCCGGCCGCCGCCGCATCGCTCGACGAAATAGTCGCCGACTCCCGGGGCGGCTTCCAAGATCTTCTCAAAACCTTCGAGATCCGCGCAGGCGTCCAGTCCCGAGAGAACGATGCGCGCATGGGGCCCCGCTTCAATGGACTTGGCCAAGCCCATCTTAAGCAGTTGATGCTCGATGGCCGCGAAATCGACGCGAGCCTCGATTTCCGTTTTCACGTAGGCGGGTTCCTTCCAGGTCTTGATCACCTTGCGGCGGCGGATGAAGATTTTGGGATGGTCGAGGAAATGGGACTGGAGGGCGTCGGCGTTGCGGACGAGGAGGTCGTGGGGCATATGGAGGGAGAGGGTCTCCTCGATGGCCCGCCTCTCCGCGTCCTCGAGGGCCCTGCGCTTGGCCGACTCGGGGGCGCGGACGTCAATCTCCGCCTTCCCGGTCGCCCGGATGATCTCGCCCTCGGACGCCGACTTCGGCGCATTCAAAGGCGTTGCGCAGGCGCAAAGGGCCGTTAGGGCGGATAAAACGCGGAACGCTCTCATGCCCACCATTGGACGTCATTGGGGGACCGGATGTCAACGGCCAAGAAGTGCGGAGCTCAGCCGTCGGATCCCGGCCAGTCGTCACGCTGAAAGCCGCAAGCTGATTGCTGAGCGCTGAACGCTTTTACGTATAATTTTATGTGTCACGAAGGCGCTTCTGGGATGTCATCGCCGCCGCGCTCGTCCTCGTCCTTGTCGCGGCGTGGATACTGCGCAAGCTTCTTCTGGGTCTTCCCGACATCCGCTCGCTCGAGACCTACACGCCGCCGCTCACGACGAGGGTCTATGACCGCAACGGCGATGTCATCGCCGAGTTCTCGATCGAAAAAAGGACGTTGCTGACGCTCGCGCAGATTCCCGTCGAGCTCCGCAACGCCGTCATCGCCGTCGAGGACGATCAATTCTTCAGCCATTGGGGGGTCTCCCCCAAGGGCATCGTCCGCTCGGCGATCATCAATTTTATCCACCGCCGGGTCGTCCAGGGCGCCTCGACCATCACCCAGCAGCTGGCGAAGCAGATTTTCCTCACCCGAGAGCGTACGATGGCCCGGAAGGTGCGCGAGGCCCTGCTCGCGGTTCAGCTCGAGCGCAACTATTCCAAAAGCGAGATTCTCCAGTTCTACCTGAACCAGGTCTATTTCGGCGAGGGGGCCTACGGGGTCAAGGCCGCGGCCCACGTCTACTTCGGCAAGGACATCCAGGACTTGACCCTTCCAGAGTGCGCGCTGCTCGCGGGGCTGATTCGCTCGCCGCGCGGCTACTCGCCCTTCGTCCATTCGGACCGGGCGAGAAAGCGCCGCGCGGTGGTGTTGGACCGCATGAAGTCCCTCGGCCTGATCACCGCCCAGCAGGCCGACGCGGCCAACGCGACCCCCCTTCCCGCCGCGCGCCCGCTGGGGCCGTCTAACGTCGCGCCCTATTTCGTCAGCTATATCCAGCACGATATCGAAAGGAGATACGGCTCCAACGCTCTCTGGCAAGGCGGACTCCAGATCTACACGACCCTCGACGCCGGCATCCAGCAGACGGCGGAGCGGGTGTTCAATCAGCGATTATCGGAGGCTGACCAGAGGATGTTGGCCGACTGGACCCGCCGCCAGAAGGAGGCCGCCGATGATCCCTCGATCGTCATGATGTCGTCGACGCCGCCGGCGGCCATCCAAGGAGCCTTTTTGGTCCTCGACGTGAAGACGGGCGCCATCCGCGCCATGATCGGAGGACGCAACTCGATATTCAATCGCGCGACGCAGGCCCGCCGCCAACCAGGATCGACTTTCAAGCCCTTCGTGTGGGCCGCGGCCCTCGACTCGGGCATGACGGCGGCGACCTTGGTCGACGACTCTCCCTTGGCCTATTACTACGACGGCAGCGACTGGCGCCTCCTCAAGGGAACGACGGACTTCTCGACGATCAGCCTGGCGACGGCGCCGTTCGCCCTCTCCCCGGACTTCAAGATATGGGTGCCGGCCGACTTCGACAACAAATTCCTGGGTCCGATCACCCTGCGCCGCGCGATCGCGAAGTCGCGCAACATCGCGTCGATCCGTCTCGTCGAAAGGGTCGGCCCTCCGCGCGTGGTTGAGATCGCCCACAGGGCGGGCATTGTCTCGAATTTGAATCCCGTGTTGGCGCTGGGCCTCGGCACCTCCGTCGTCACGCCCCTGGAGATGGCGAACGCTTTCGAGACCTTCGCCAACGGAGGCATCCGGGAGACGCCCTACTCGGTCGAGCGGATTGAGGACAACAAGGGCCGGGAGCTCGAGAGCCATGAGGCCTCCGAGTCCGAGGCGTTCAGCCCGCAGCTCGCGTATCTGGTCACGAACCTTCTCAAGGGCGTCGTGAGCGCCGGAACGGGGCGCTACGCTTCCCGGCTCAAGCGCCCGCTCGCGGCGAAGACCGGGACGTCCAACGAGAACCGGGACCTCTGGTTCATCGGCTACACGCCGGACCTTGTCGCGGCGGCCTGGATGGGCTACGACGATTTCATGAGCATCCCCATCCATTCCTGGACGGCGGCGACCACGGTGGTTCCGTGGTGGACCGAAATCATGGGAGAGGTCCTCAAGGATTATCCGAAGAAGGATTTCCCCGTGCCAGCCGGGGTGAGCTTCCAGAAAATCGACGGAATCAGCGGCATGCTGCCGCTTCCCACCTGCCCGCGCTCGGCCCTGATCATGGAATCGTTCAAGGACGGCACGACGCCGACGGAGTTCTGCCCGCTGGACCACGAAAAGGATCTCCGGCCGCAGCTTGAGGCCCTGCTCCATAAGGAATGGGGCGGGCCGGCCGTGGAGGTCTCCTCGTATCCCGCCGAGGCGGAGGCCTCGGCTTCGACGATGACGGTCGAAGTCTCGACCGCGCCGGAGCCGCTTGAAGAGGACTCCGATGGCGAGCCGCCCCCGGAGCCGCGGCCGCTCCCCGAGAAACCTTACGAGCCTCGATAAATCCGCGGCAGTTGCGAGTTCGCGGCCGTGCGGCGCACCGGCAGAATCATCGGTTCCCCGATGCGGATGCCGGGGATCCTCGTCACGTCCAGGAGAACGTGGGAGATCGCGCATCGTCCCACGTAAGGGGCGGGGCGTCCCCGCACCATGGCCCAGTAGCGGAAGCCTTGGCCGAGGCTGATCAAGCGCTGGGCGGGCTCCATCGTGAGCCCGTCCGCGTAGCCCGCGGGAACGGTGGCGAGCCTCATCCGGCGCGACGGGATGAATTCGGCCGCGTAGCCGATGGGGCGGCCTTTCTCGACCGTCCTCAAGGCGACCACCCGCGCGAGGAATTTCCAAGGGTTGCGAAGACCGGAAGCGGCCTTGCGGGCGGGGCTGATGCCGTAGAGAAGGTTCCCGATGCGGACGCGATCGAAGCTCCAGTGCGGAAAATCGAGAAGGACCGAGCTGTTCGCGGCCTCGGCCTTGAGCCCCGGAAATTTCGCCTTGAGCGTTTTGGCGATCCGGGCGAAGGCGCGCAGCTTTTCCTCCGCCTCGACGGCGTTTTCCCCGGGGACATAGTCGATGTGCGTCGAAAGGCCGACGAGCCGCAGGGGTTTGAGGCGCGCGACGGCGTCGGCGAGGGCCGGGATGTCCTTGGGCGACGCTCCCCAGCGACCGAGCCCCCCGTCCATCTCCAATTTCACCGCGACGGGACGCCCTCCCGCGGCTGCGGCGAGAGCGCGAGCCTGTTCGACGCTATCGACGGGCGCCACGGCTTTGAGATGCACGGCCTCCCGGGCATTTCCCGGCAAAACGGGCGCCAGGAGCTCGATGGGCGTGTTGAGCCCGGCGGCCCTCAAGGCTCGCGCCTCATCGATCGTAAGGACGCCGAGGCTTGATGCCCCGGCCGCGAGAACAGCCCTCGCGACCGGCACGGTCCCGTGACCGTAGGCGTCGGCTTTCACCACGGCGACGAGCGACACCCCGGCTTTGAGCCTTGAAAGGGTCCAACGGACGTTGGCGCGTATGCCCGCCAGATCGATTTCGATCCATTTGAGAGCGGGGCTCGCGGCCGTCATGCATGGATTCTATAATATGGAGTTAGGCTTCCGATTTTACGGCGCTTCGGGAATCGGAAAAATCGGAAGCCTGCCCTAACCTCAAAATGACAACCTTAACGATGGGCACCCGGGGCTCGAAGCTCGCGCTCGCCCAATCGTCCTGGGTCGCTCGCCATATCGAGAAGATCCATCCCGGCGTCAAGGTCGAGACCGTCGTCATCAAGACCAGCGGCGACTTTTTAGGGATCAGGTATGGGGTTTCGCCGACCCCCGATCCCGCCACCCCGGCTCCTGCGGGCATGAAAGGTCTTTTCGTCAAGGAGATCGAAGAAGCGCTTCTCGGAGGAACGATTGATTTCGCCGTTCACAGCGCCAAGGATCTCCCCGAGGCCCTCGCCCCGGGGCTATCCGTGGCGGCCTTTCCCGAACGCGAGGATCCTCGCGACGCCTGGATCGGTCGCGGGGGGCTCTCCTGGGTCGAGCTTCCGGAATCGGCGACGATCGCGACGGCCTCGCTGAGAAGGCAGATCCAGCTGCGCGCCGCCAAGCCCGGCCTTCAAGCCGTCTCCATCCAGGGAAACGTCGACACGAGGCTTAAAAAGCTCGAGGAAGGCGCGGCCGACGGACTGATCCTGGCGCTTGCGGGACTCAGGAGGCTCGGGCTCGCGGCCGTCAAGGCGGAGCCTCTCTCCCCCGAGCTGTGCGTCCCGTCTCCCGGGCAGGGCGCTCTCGCGGTCGAGGTCCGGTCGGACCGGGAGGACGCGGCCGCGATCGTCTCGCGCCTTGACCATGCGGCGACCCGCGCCGAGGTCGAGCTCGAGCGCGGCCTCGCCCGGGTCTTCGGCGGGGGCTGCCGGACTCCCTTCGGAGCGCTGGCACGGAGCGAACAGGGCGGCATGTCGGTGAGGCTTTTCCACGCGCGTCCCGATGGGACCCGTCCGGTCCGCTGGAGCGGCCGCTGCGGCGCCCAAGAGCCGTCCCAAGCCTTCGCGACGGGTCTCGCCAAGCGGTTGTTGTGATCCGGCTGAGGGGCCTCGTCAACGCGGGGGCCTGGGCGTACGCGGCGAGGCTCATCCTCCACGGCCGAGGCCTTCCGGAAGTCGGCGGCGTTCCTGAGCCGTCCGGCCCTCTGGTGTTGGCCTTCAGGGACGAAGCCGTCGCGGCGCGCGTCGCGGACGATTTCGAGGCCTTGGCTCCCGTGTTCGGGGCTCCGCCGCTCGCGAGCGCGGTTTTCGGCGACGATCCGGAAGGGCGTCTCGCGGCGCTGGAGCGGCTCGTCGGCGGCGCGCGGCTCGTCTTGTTGGGCGGCGCCGCCTTGACGGCCGAGGCGCCCGATCAAGAGAGCTATCGGTCGAGCAGGCTCGTCTTGAAGCCTGGTTTGGGGCTCCGTCGCGCGGCGGCGATCCAAGCCCTTGAGGCGGGGGGTTATGCCCGCGTTGATTTTGTCGGTTCTCCCGGCGATTACGCCGCGCGCGGCGCCGTGCTCGACTTCTACGCCTTGGAGCCGGAGCGTCCCGTGCGGGTCCTCTTCGACGAGGACTCGGTCGTAAGCCTTCGCGCGATCGACCTGTCGAGCCAGGAGACGGTGGAGTATCTGTCCGAGGCGGCCGCGATCCCCGTAAAGGCCGTCGGCCGCGCGGCGCCCATTGCGCGCTGGCTGGATTCCGGCAGCGTTTGGATTGTGGACGAATCCCTTTTTGAGGAAGGACTGCCCCCCGCCCTCACCCTCCCTCTCGAGGGGGGAGGGCATGGGCGCGTCTTCGAGGGTGGAAGCCTTATCAAAAGGACGGGGCTTGCCGAAGCCGATCTGGGCCTGAGGGCGGCGGGATTGTCGCCGGGCGCTCTCACGCGCTCGCGCGAGGAGCTCGCCCGGAGAGCTGAGGAGGGGTGGAAGATACTCCTCTATTCCATGACCCGCGCCGAGGACATGCGCCTCGAGGAGGCCTTGGGCGGGCCGAGGCCGGGCTTCGAGTTTCTCGTCGGCCCTCTGCGCGACAGCTTCTCGCATCCGGGCTCCAAGCTCCTCGCCGTGGCGGCGGGAGAGCTTTTCGGGCGCAGCCTCCCCGTCCGCGTCTCTCGCAGGCGCCCAGCGGGCCTGGGGCGGCGCGGGATCCTGCGCTTGAGGACGCTCAAGGCCGGCGATTTCGTCTCCCATGTGGACTACGGCATCGCGCGCTTCCGGGGCTTGAAGCCCGTCTCGGCCGGGGGCGGAGAAGTCGTCGATTGCCTCCAACTCGAGTTCCGCGGAGGGGACAAGGTTTATCTGCCGGTGTCGGAGTTTTCGAAGGTCGACAAGTACGTCGCCCTCGAGGGAACGCGGCCGCGGCTTTCCTCCTTGGAGCGCGCTTCATGGGAGAAAACGAAGCTCCGGGTGCGCGAGGGAGTGCGGGATCTGGCCGAAAAGCTCCTCAAGGCCGAAGCCGCCCGCCGTTCTGTCACGGGGCTCGCCTTCTCGCCGGCAAGCGAGATGGAGCGCTCCTTCGCGGCGTCGTTCCCCTATGATTTGACGCCGGATCAGGCGCGCGCGATCGAGGAGGTCCTCGCGGATTTGCGCGGGCCCAAGCCCATGGACCGGCTCGTGGCCGGGGACGTCGGGTTCGGGAAGACCGAGGTCGCGATGCGGGCCGCCTTCGCGGCGGCCGCGTCCGGGAGGCAGGCGGCGCTTCTTGTGCCCACGACGATCCTTGCCGAGCAGCACGCCGACAATTTCCGCTCCCGCATGGCGGACTACCCCGTGAGAGTGGCGGTTCTCACGCGCTTCAACACGCGCGCCGAGACGAACAGGGTTCTCGAAGGCGTGAAGACCGGCGCCGTCGACATCGTGATCGGCACGGCGCGGCTCCTGCAAAAGGACGTCGCCTTTCAAGACCTGGCGCTCGTCGTCGTGGACGAGGAACACCGCTTCGGCGTCAAGGACAAGGAGAAGCTGCGGGCCTTGCGCCGGAGCGCCCACTGCCTTTTTCTCTCGGCGACCCCCATCCCGAGGACCCTCTTCCAGGCGCTCTCGGGGCTGCGCTCCCTCTCCCTCATCCAAACGCCGCCCCCGGGGCGCAAGGAGGTCTCGACCAGCGTGGCGGCCTATGACGAGTCCCTGGCCGTGTCGGCCATCGTCTCGGAGGTGGAGCGCGGCGGGCAGGTCTATTACGTCCACAACAGGGTCCGAACCTTGCCCCGGCGCCTGTCGGAGCTTCGAGCCGCGACAGGAAGGGGCATCCGCTTCTCTCTCGTCCACGGCCAGATGAGGCCTCAGGAGATCGAGAAGGCCATGTGGGAGTTCTACCACCGCAAAGCCGACGTCCTTGTCGCATCCTCGATCATCGAGGCGGGCCTCGACATCCCCGCGGTCAATACCATCGTCGTCGAGCATGCGGAAGACTTCGGGCTTTCCCAGCTCTACCAGCTGCGCGGGCGGGTCGGGAGGGAAAAGGAGAAGGCGCACTGCCTCCTTTTCTTCGGAGGGCCGGACGGAGCGCCCTCGGCGGCCGATCCCTCCCGCCAACGGCTCCAAGCCCTGCAGGAGTTCGCGGCCTTGGGCTCCGGCTTCTGGCTTGCGATGCGCGACATCGAGATCCGAGGCTCGGGCGAGCTTTTGGGGACGAAGCAGCACGGCTTCATGGCGGCCATCGGTCTGGAAGGCTATACCCGGATGCTCGAGGAGGAGATATCGAAGCTCAAGGGGCGCGCCCCCAAGGCGGCGCCGCGCCCCGCCTCGATCGATGTCGCCCTCAAAGCATTCATTCCCGAGGATTATCTGCCAAACGAGTTCGACCGGCTCGATTTTTACAAGCGCCTGATCGCTTCCGGTCCCGCGGAGCTTCCGGAACTGCGCCGGGAGCTGGAGGATCTGTGCGGGCCGTTTCCTTCCGAGGTGCAAAATCTCTTCGTCGTCGCCGAGATCCGCGGCCGGGCACGGGAGATTTCCATCGCGAGGATCGAGCAGAGAGACGGCGCTCTCGAGATACGCTTTTGCGAGGGTTTCACCGCTCCGGAGGGGGCGCTCGATGGGTGGCTCCATCATTACGGGCCGCGCCTGCGCTTCCTGCCGCCCGCCGCCGGCGAGGGGCCCGGCCTGAGGACGGAACTCGCGGGCGCTTCGGCCATCCCCTGGATTGAGGATTTCCTGGGGCGTTTCGGGTCAGCGAAGAAAGAGTCTTAGAACTTCGTAGAGCCCCGCGGAGACAAGAGCCGAGCAGGGGACCGTCAGGATCCAGGCCCAGACGATGCGGCCGGCGATTCCCCAGCGGATGGCGGAGAGCCGATTGGTCGCGCCCACTCCGACGATCGCCCCGGCGACGGTGTGCGTCGTCGAGACCGGAATCCCCAGAAGCGATGAGGCGAAAACGGCGACCCCGGCCCCGGTCTCCGCGCAGAAACCGCCGAGGAGATTGAGCTTCGTGATCCGGTGGCCCATGGTCTTGATGATCCGCCAGCCTCCGGAGAGCGTTCCCAGGGCGATCACGCTATAACAGCTCAGGATCACCCATTTGGGGATGTAGAAGCGGGCGCCCAGATAGCCGTTCGTGAAGAGGACCAGGGCCACGAGCCCCATGGTTTTTTGGGCGTCGTTGAGGCCATGGGAAAGGGAGAGCAGCGCGGAGCTCATGAGCTGTCCCCCTTTGAATAGATGAGAAACCTGGCCGGGGGCGCTCTTGCGGAAAGCCCAATAACTCAGGATCATGAGGAAATAACCGGCCGCAAGGCCCAACAGGGGAGAAATCACGATGAAGGCCGCGATAAGGAGGAGTTTTTTCGCCTTGAGGGAAGCCAATCCCGCCTTCGAGATGGCGCCGCCCAGCAGGCCGCCGATGATGGCGTGGGTCGAGCTCGTCGGAAGCCCCGTCAGCACCGAGAAATAGTCCCATAGCGCCGCGCCCACGAAGGCTCCCAAGAGCACCGCGTTGTCGATGGCGTTCGAGGAGACCAAGCCCCGCGCGACGGTCTCGGCGACGTGGGGGGTGAAGCCGAAGGCCGCGGCGAAGTTGAAAAACGAGGCCCACAGGACGGCCGCTCGGGGTGAAAGCACTCGCGTCGAGACGAGCGTCGCGATCGAGTTGGCGGCGTCGTTCATGCCGTTTAAGAAGTCGAAGAGGAAGGCGATGGCCGCGATCACGACGACCCAGCCGAGATGGGGATTAGCCACGGGAGGCTCCGGAAGTCAAAGGAAGGCAAAGGAAGGGCGTCATGCCTTGGCTTTCCGCGGCCTTCTGTCGCTTGCCGTAACTTTCCGTTGCTGAATTAGGCGTTCTTGACGAGGATGGCTTCGAGGATGTTGGCGACGTCCTCGCATTTGTCGATGGCGCGCTCGGCGCCCTCGTAAATCTCCTTCCACTTGATGACCTGGAGGGGATCGGGAGTGCCGCCGAAAAGCTCGCCCAGGGCCTTCTCGAGGGCCCGGTCGCCGGCGTTCTCGAGGCGGTTGATCTCGATTAAATGGTCGAGGAGGCGGCGGTGACGGCGGGGATCCTTGAATTCGAGGATCGCCTTGCGGACTGTCTGCGCGGCCTCGAGCAGGATGTCGCAAAGCGTCGAGAGATTCCCGTCGGTGCGGGAGACCCGGTAGAGGGGCATGCGCGCCGCCATCGATTGGATGAGGTCCACGATGTCGTCCATGGCGCAGGCGAGCTCGTGGATGTCCTCCCGGTCGAAGGGCGTGACGAAGGTGCGGTTGAGCTTGTCGTAAATCTCGTGGGTCGTGATGTCCGCTTCGTGCTCAACGTCCTGCAGCCGCTTTAAGAGCTCGTGCGAGCGTTCGGGCCAGTGCTCGGCCAGCTCATGAAAAAGCTGGGCCGCCTCGACGGCTTTGGCGGCCTGCGCCTCGAAGAACTCATAGAACTTCTCCTCGCGCGGGATGAGCCTGAGGGGCATTGAGGAGGTTGTAGTATAATGGCGCCATGTTGGGCAAGCGCGTCTCCCAAGAACGGGTGATCGCGGAGCCCAAGCCCATCCCGACCTACGAGTTCTCCTCCCGTATTTTCCAGAGAGGACTGGGCCTCGTCTTCCTGATCGCTTTCCTATCCTGGGCCGTCCAGGCGGACGCCCTCGTCGGGCGCGCGGGCATTTGGCCGTTTTCCCGCATGTTCCCGGTTTTGCGGCAAAGCCTCGGCGCCAAGGCGTGGCGTCTGATGCCGTCCTTATTGTGGATCCATCCGACCGACGGGTTCCTCCATGCGATCCTCTGGGCGGGCTCCGCGATCTCGCTGTTGCCGCTTTTGGGGTTTTTCCCGGGCCCCAGCTTTCTGGCGCTCTGGGCGCTGTACCTTTCGATCGCCACGGGCGGCGGGGATTTCATGAATTTCCAGTGGGATGCGCTCCTGATCGAATCGGGGTTTTTGGCGGCGTTCCTGGCCCCCTGGAAGCCGCGCTTGGGCCGGCCCGGGGAGGGTGGGCCGCCGAGGATGGCGCTTTGGCTTTTTTGGTGGCTCCTTTTTCGCCTGATGATCGAGTCGGGGATCGTCAAGCTTGCGAGCGGCGACCCCACGTGGCGGCATTTGACGGCTCTCGACTACCACTACGAGACCCAGCCCCTGCCGACATGGATCGGGTGGTACGCGGCCCAACTGCCGGAATGGTTCCAGAAGATTTCGGCCGGCGGCGTCTTCACGGTCGAACTGGCCCTCCCTTGGCTCCTGTTTTGGCCCGGCTGGCCGAGGCGGACGGCCGCCGCCGCCATCATCGGCTTGCAAATTCTGATCGCCCTCACGGGCAACTACTGCTTTTTCAACCTTCTGACGATCCTGCTCGCGCTTCTGTGCGTCGACGACCAGTTGTGGAAGAAGCTGCGGCTTTTGCCCAGGACCTTCGCGGCGGCGGAGGCGGTGCCGGACCCCAAGCGCCTTGAGGATTGGGGACGATGGCGGCGGGGGGTGGGCGCGCGGTCCGCCAAGGAAGGCGCGTTCGCCGCCTTCGCGCTCATGATCTTCGTGCTCGGGGCGGCACAGCTTGTCGAGAGCGCCTTCGAAAGGACGATTCCCTACTTCTCCATCGTCCAGCCGCTTCTTGACGATGCGCAACCATGGCGCACGGTGAACCATTACGGCCTTTTCGCGGTGATGACGACGGTTCGCCGGGAAATCGAGATCGAGGGGAGCCGGGACGGCAAGGACTGGAAGGCCTATGCTTTTAAATGGAAGCCCGATGACGTCATGAAGAGGCCGGGCTTCGTCGAACCCTACCAACCGCGGCTTGATTGGCAGATGTGGTTCGCGGCCTTGGGGCCTTGGCGGCGGAGCCCTTGGTTTCTCGGCTTCATGGGCAAGATCCTGGAGGGCAACCATGACGTCCTCGCGCTTCTCGCCGGCGATCCTTTTCCCGTCGCTCCGCCGAAGTATCTGCGCGCTCTGATCTACGAATATCATTTCACGGACCTGAGCCAGAGGAGGGCGACCGGCGCCTGGTGGACGCGCCGACTCCTGGGGCTTTACTGCCCCGTCCTTTCCCTATCGAAGCAAGCCGCGGACGGCCGCGCCGATCCGCCTCCGCGATAGCGGGGCTTTTGCCAAGATTTTCCTTGACCCAGGCGGGCTGGCGGGGATATACTTCGGCACCGATGGCTCAACGCGTCCTATCACCCTGGAGAAGGGTCGGCTTGACCCTGGGCGTCCTGTTCCAAGCCTTAGCCCTCGGCTGGCTTGATTCCCGTCGCGCTCTCGCTGATGACAGAAACGGTCAAGGCTCGACAAGCCCCGGCGGCGTTCAGGTTTCCTCCGGCGCCTCGGTCAATCCTTACGAGGTATTCGGCCGCTTGCGCCAGGTTCTTTCGGCGGCGGCCACGCAAAGCTTGAATGCCGCAAGCATGGTTGCGCCGGCTAGTCGCCACGCTCTCATCCCGCAGCAGGCAACCGATCCCAATTTATTCCGGGGAATCCCCGGAGTTCCTTCCTACTCCGAGGCGCGCCCCGCGTCCTCGCCGCTCCCCGCTCCCCGCGTCCCCGCCTATCCGGCTCAAGGCCGTTTTGCGAATCCCTTTCTGGCGCCCGAACAGGTTGCCGCCCCGGCTGCGGCGCGGACGGCGGCGCCGGCCCATTCCTCAAAAATCCCGGCGACAAGCTTTTTCCAGGGGCTTTTCCAGAGGACAGCCGGCGGCGTCGTCAATGATGCGCCGGCGTCCGCCGCCCCCGTTGGAGGCGCGGGAGCGGCCTCCAGCAACGGGACCGCGACGACTGCCGCCGCCGGCGTCTGCGGCGGGTTTAAGCTCCCTCCCTCGGATCCCCTGGCCCCGGAGATAAACGCTATCCTCGGCGCCGTGACCAGCGGCGAAGCCAAGTGGTGCCCCCGCGTCACCTCCGTTTCGCGCCTTTCCGGCTCCGAGCGCGGGCAAAGGCTCGGGCTCAATGCTCCCTCCCAGAAGCCGTCGGGTCTGTGGAGCTCTTTCGTCAACGGCCTCGACGCGGTCCTCAATGGCATGCCTCCCGCGCCGAGCGGTGTTTTCGACTGGAGAGATCACAATGGCCTCCATGCGGTAAGCCCCATCGAAAACCAGGGCTCCTGCGGCAGCTGCTGGGCTTTCGCGAGCACGGCTCAACTGGAATCGCAGATGCTCATCCATGGAGCCCAAAGCATGCCGGATGAGTCGGAGCAGGCCTTGATTTCCTGCGGGCATGTGGGCGACTGCAACGGAGGGACGTTGGGATTGTCCGCCGCGTTTCTCCAAACTTATGGGTTGCCGCCCGTTTCGTATTTCCCTTACACGGGAACGAACAATTCCTGTTCCAACGCCCGGCGGGGTTGGCAGTCTCAAACCACGAAGATCGACGCCTATTTCAACGTCCCCGCCTCGCTGGTATTGCCCAATGTCGCCGCTCTCAAGAGCGCTCTGGCCCTCTATGGCCCCCTCTCGACGAGCTTTAAGGTGTATGACGATTTCTATAACTACAGCAGCGGCGTTTATTCTTACACGTCCGG
>DAHVWT010000139.1 GCA_027327915.1 Elusimicrobiota bacterium | reverse complement strand
CTCTCGAGCGCGATCTCCCCCTCCCCGCCGCCCGAGAGCTCCCGGTAGATCTCCGAGAAGCCCTGGGCCACCGTGGCCACTACCTCCTTGAGCCGGGCCTGCTTCTTCCCCTCGAGCTCCTTTTGGAGCGCCTTGAGGCCCTCGCGCTCCGCGACCAGCCTCTCGACCTCGGCATGGAACTCGTCCGCCCGGGTCTTCTCCGAGTCGTAGGCCTCCAGGGCCCCGGCGTTCACTGGGCCCAACGCCTCGATGGCCTCGTCGAGCTCCCGGATCCTCCGCCGGAGCTCCTCCGGGGTGAGCTTGACCAGCTCGGCGTCATCCTCGGGGGGTTCTTGGACTGGGCGGTCGGCCAGCAGCGCCTGGCAGCCTCCCCGCTGCAAAAGGTGCACCGGCGAGAGACCGACCTGCGGGTGCCCTTCCTCTTCGACGTCGCCCAGGCCGGTCGCCTCCTCGCCGCCGCCGCAGCCTTGCCGGACAACCCGCGGGCAACCGATCGAGGTGCGACGTACCACACGATCTTCGCCCTGTGCTACGGGCTCGGGCTACGCGCCGGCGAGGCGT
>DAHVWT010000138.1 GCA_027327915.1 Elusimicrobiota bacterium | reverse complement strand
GCCCCGGCACACGGCGGGTTCAATCCCCTAGCCTTCCCAGTTCACCGAGTATCGTTGGCTTGTAGCGGTCGTCAAGGGTTTGAGGCTTTCGCCCGCACCGCGGGATGCCCGGCGCGCCGACCCGTCGCGACCGGGAAACTAGGTTCGATCGCGCGACGGAATCATCCGTTTTGCGACTTCTTCAAGCATGATCTCGGTGGTGCCGCCGCCGATCGAGTGAATACGCGCGTCGCGCACCATGCGCTCGATCGCGGCCTCGCGCATGTAGCCGAAACCGCCGTGGAACTGCTGGCAATCGTACATCACCTCGTTGACCAGCTCGCCGCAATACGCCTTCAGCATCGAAACCTCTTTGACGCAGTCGCGTCCCTGCGAGGCGAGCCATGCGGTGTTGTAAACCAGTTGGCGGCCGGCTTCGACTTTCGCCGCCTGCATCGCAAGCCGCTGGCGGATCGCCTGCTTCTCCCACAGCGTGGTGCCGAAAGTGCGGCGCTGGGTGACCCAATCCAGGGTAAGCGCGATCGCGGTCTGCGCTTCGCCGATAGCCTGCGCGCCGAGGACGAGCC
>DAHVWT010000137.1 GCA_027327915.1 Elusimicrobiota bacterium | reverse complement strand
GAGGCGCTCTTTGATGCGTGCGCCGACCCCGTCTCCGAAGAGCACGCCGTTCGGCACGACGATTCCGCACCGGCCGCCCGGTCGGAGGATGCGCTGGACCAGCTGGAGGAAGAGCCACGCCGTCTCCGCGGTCCTGGTGGCCTCTGGGAAGTTCGCCTGAATGCCTTTCTCTTCCTCCCCGCCGAACGGCGGGTTCGTGAGCACTACGTCGACTCGGTCGGCGTTGCGGATGTCGGTCACCGGGCGAGCGAGGGCGTTGGCGCGGATGATGTGGGGTTGCTGGACTTCGTGGAGCAGCAGGTTCATCATGCCGAGCAGGTACGGGAGCGGCTTCTTCTCGATTCCCCGGATGTCGCCGTCGAGGGCGCGCAGTTCCTCGACGCTGCGGACCTCGGGCTGCAGGTGCCCTAGTGCCTCGACGAGGAAGCCCCCGGTCCCGCAGGCCGGATCGAGCACGGTCTCGCCGAGGTGTGGATCGACCTGCTGCACCATGAACCGGATGACGGGCCTCGGCGTGTAGAACTCGCCGGAATCACCGGCGGCGTCGCGCATCTCACGAAGCATCGATTCGTAGAGATGG
>DAHVWT010000136.1 GCA_027327915.1 Elusimicrobiota bacterium | reverse complement strand
ACGACCGCGCTCGCTCCGGTACCGGTCCCGCCGCCCATCCACGCGGTGATGAAGACCATATCGGCCCCGTGCACGAGATCCTCGAGCCGCTCGCGGTCCTCGAGCGCAGCCTGCCGCCCAACCTCCGGATCGGATCCCGCGCCGAGTCCGCGGGTGAGAGACGCCCCGATCTGCACGGCCGTGCGGATCCCGGTGGCCCGCAGAGCCTGCAGGTCCGTGTTGACGGCCACGAGCTCGACGCCCTCGACGCCGGTGGCTTGCATGTGGGCGACGGCGTTGCCGCCGCCGCCGCCGACGCCGATCACCTTGATGACGGCGTTGCGGGCGGGTTCTTCGACGAGTTGGTAGGTGCTCATGATGCGCCTCCTCTGGGGAACAGGACAAGGGGGAGGGATGGGGAAGACATCGCGCGCGGCATCAGAAATGCCCCGCAAACCAGCCGCGGAGGCGGTTCCAAAGGGGGACGTCCGCCGCCGGGGTTCGCCGCCGGGCGTACCACGGGGAACGCACGGTGGCCGTCTCCTGCGCGGCGTAGGCGACGAGGCCGGCACCGGTGGCGTAGGCGGGGTTCGTGATCACCTC
>DAHVWT010000135.1:263-595 GCA_027327915.1 Elusimicrobiota bacterium | reverse complement strand
CCGTATCGGAAGGTGCGGCTGGATCACCTCCTTTTAAGAGTTTAAAGCGTCTCTTTCTCAGGCGCGAGCTCCCACACAAGTTACTTGGTTCTGAAGCACGGGGCCCGACGGGTTCCGCTTTGTGAGCCGATCTCGGGTCTGTAGCTCAGTTGGTTAGAGCACACGCTTGATAAGCGTGGGGTCGGAAGTTCAAATCTTCCCAGACCCACCAGCTCTAAAAATCAGCAGGTCGCGCCAGTTTGTCGATGCCGTCATCGGCGAATGAGTTAACGAGAGGGGCTGTAGCTCAGCTGGGAGAGCACCTGCTTTGCAAGCAGGGGGTNACCGGTTCG
>DAHVWT010000135.1:0-253 GCA_027327915.1 Elusimicrobiota bacterium | reverse complement strand
CGATCCCGGTCAGCTCCACCAGCTCCCTGTTTCCCCGTGCAATGCAATGAAACCACCCGTGGGTATATACGGGTGTGCCCAGGTGTGGTTTCACTGTACCGGTGCAAGTTTACCGGTGTGTTCTTTAACAATTCGGAAAGTTGTTGGCGCTTAGGATTGAAGCTGAGCAATCAGCTTCATTCATGTATGTCGCATTTGTGGAAGATAACCGGCAAATGATGAATCTTGTTCAAACAATGACTCCAGACTGTTT
>DAHVWT010000134.1:272-600 GCA_027327915.1 Elusimicrobiota bacterium | reverse complement strand
TCTACAACTACCTCGAGGTCCGAACCGAGCTCGAACAGCTCGGTCACCGGTTCCGCACGCACTCGGATACCGAAGTGCTGCTGCGCGGCTATCTGCAGTGGGGTGAGCGCAGCGTCGAGAAGATGAACGGCATGTTCGCCTTCGCGATCTGGGATGTGCGCGATCGGCGCTTGTTTCTCGCGCGCGATCGCGTCGGCAAGAAGCCGCTGTATTACGCGCGAACCGGCGCCGCGGTTGCCTTCGCCTCCGAGCTGAAGGCCCTGCGCGCCGCGGGACTGATTCCCACGGAAGTCGACGCCGAGGCGCTGGATTGCTATTTCAGCTTTGG
>DAHVWT010000134.1:0-262 GCA_027327915.1 Elusimicrobiota bacterium | reverse complement strand
GCAAGCTGCGCGCGGCGCACACCCTGACGGTAACAGAGTCGGGCGATACGGAGCGCAAATACTGGGCTCTGAGCTTTGCCGAACCGGTGCCGCAGACGCTCGATGCGGCGACCGAGGCGCTCGGCGCCTTGCTCGATCAGGCGGTGAAGTGCCGCCTCATGAGCGAAGTACCGCTCGGAGCCTTACTCCCCGGAGGCATCGCCTCCTCGCTGGTGGTCGCTGCGATGGCCCGGCTTCAGGACCGGCCCATCATCACCCATTC
>DAHVWT010000133.1 GCA_027327915.1 Elusimicrobiota bacterium | reverse complement strand
GTCTGGGCAACGTGGCGGGGGATCAGCTGAAAGCCGCCAGTGATCTTGGTGTGCCGGTGGTGGGAGTCGGACTGCTCTATCAACAGGGCTATTTCCGCCAGATCATCGACAAGCACGGAAGGCAGCAGGCGCTGTATCCGTATAATGAGCCGGGTCAGTTGCCCATTCGACCGCTGCGCCAGCCCAATGGCCAGTGGCTGCGGATTGAAATCGCGCTGCCGGGTTACTCGGTCTGGCTGCGGGCCTGGCAGGTCCGCGTCGGGCGAACCTGGCTCTACCTGCTCGATAGCAACGATGCCGCCAATCCGCCCACCCGCCGAGGCATCACCAGCGAGCTTTACGGCGGCGGCCCGGAGTTACGGCTTAAACAGGAAATATTACTGGGCATTGGCGGTTGGCGGCTGCTGGAAGCCTTGGGGCTGAACCCCGAAGTATGCCACTTAAACGAAGGCCATGCCGCTTTCGCCGTGCTGGAACGCGCCCACAGCTTCCAGCGGCGCAGCCAACTGTCCTTCGCGGCAGCGCTGGCCGCCACCCGCGTTGGCAATCTTTTCACCACCCACACCGCGGTGAACGCGGGCTTTGACCGCTTTCCGCCCGATTTGATCGCCCAGTAT
>DAHVWT010000132.1 GCA_027327915.1 Elusimicrobiota bacterium | reverse complement strand
CGCGGTCCGGCGTTTGCGGCCGATCTCGAACGCGTTCTCGGAGGTCTCGCGCCGGATGTGCGCCGCGCGTACGACGAGGCCCTTCGGGCCTACCGCGAGCGTGGTGAGGAGAAGGCGCTCGCGGATCTCGAACAACGCCTGGCGGGAGTGGCCGGCCTCGGGGCGGACGAGCGGGACCTCCTCCTGGCCGCCGCCCGCGGAACCGGTCGGGCTCTCCTGCGCGAGCCCCGGCCGCTTCTCACGGCCACCCCCCGTCTTCCCGGTCTCGACGGCCGCAAGATGTCGAAGTCCTACGGCAACACGATCACGCTGCGCGACGAGCCTCCCGTGGTCTGGGAGAAGTTGCGGACGATGGTCACCGATCCGGCCCGTGTGCGCCGCTCCGACCCTGGGGACCCCGAGAAATGTCCGGTCTGGGCCTGGCACCTCGTCTACAGCGACGAGGAGACACGGTCGTGGGTCGACCGCGGATGCCGCAGTGCGGGCATCGGCTGTCTCGACTGCAAGAAGAGCCTCCTCGAGCCCATTCTGCGGGACCTCGAGCCGATTCGTGAGCGCGCGCGCCGTCTCGCCGAGCGTCCCGAGCGCGTCGAGGAGATCCTGGAGGAGGGCAGCGCGC
>DAHVWT010000131.1 GCA_027327915.1 Elusimicrobiota bacterium | reverse complement strand
GGCGCCGAGGCGATCTCCGGATTGCACCTCCGCCAGGACGGCGCAGCCGACCCCTCGCTCGCAGGGCGTGATGACCGTGGCCGGCTGCATCTGCGGGTGCAAGAGCATCCCCCGCCCGGCTCGCTCGGCCTTGCCGGCGCGGGAGGGGACCGATGAGGCGGCGGGGGGCAGCGACCGTGTTCGGGTGCGCGTCGGTGCTGCTCAGCTACCCCGACGAGCACCACACCGGCGATCTGGCCGCCGTGTGCGACGCACTGGGGAAGCTCCCGGCCGGCCGGGTTCGGTCGGAGCTCGCCGTCGCCGCCGAATGGCTCGGTGGGATGTCGGCCATGGAGGCGGCCGCGACCTACGTGGACACCTTCGACCTGCGGCGAGGGGTATGCCTCTACCTGACCTACTACCGCCACGGCGACACCCGAGAACGGGGCATGGCGCTCACCGCCCTCGTCGACGCCTTCCGTGAAGCAGGGTTCGGGGTCGTCCCCGGGGAGCTGCCCGACTACCTCCCTGCCCTCTTGGAGCTGGCCGCCGCCCACCCAGCCGGCGGCAGCGTGCTCGCCGAGCACCGCATGGGCCTCGACGCCCTCCACCTCGCCCTCGTGAAGGCCGACAGCCCCTTCGCCGG
>DAHVWT010000130.1 GCA_027327915.1 Elusimicrobiota bacterium | reverse complement strand
CTTCGGCCACTGGTAGTCGAAGTCGGCCATGGGCTTGAAGGCGCCGAGGCGCGCCCCATCCAGGCGGCGCTTTAAGCTGCGCCGCAACCGCTCGCTCTCCTCGATCTCGAGCACTCGAGCGAGCCAGGGTTCGAGGAGGAGCTCCTCGGCGTGGGCCAGCAGGCCATAGAGACCGAGCTGGCGCAGGCGGCGCTTCAGTTCCTCAAGCGACAGGGTCGTTGCCGCCGTCGTTGTCGCTGTTGTCGTCGGGCTTGGCGAGCTTGGGGTCGGGGGACGGAGCTGAGCGTTCATCGGGGCTCTCCTGGGCGAGTTTCTCGTACTCGGCGAGCTCATGCGGGCGCACGGCGAGTTCGCGCACGCGAGGATCGTCGGGCAGGGTCACGGGGATGGGCGGGGATGCCCCGCGCTGGGCGCGGTGCAGATCGATGAAGTGGCGCACGGCAGGTAGGTGCACGGCATCCTCGGCGAGGGCGGCGGCGATGGCCGCATCCAGCGCTGCGGCGCCGTGGGTATCGAGCAGTTCGATCAGGCCCCGGGTGAGGGAGCCCAGGTGCACGCCGCGCACGGCGGCGAGCTGCAGGAGCCGCCCGGCGCTCGGGGCCGCGTAGTGCAGCCGGTCGGTCGCGCG
>DAHVWT010000012.1 GCA_027327915.1 Elusimicrobiota bacterium | reverse complement strand
TTCGGGATAAAAACCTTGGAAGAGGAGCGGAAAGGGATCGAGGTCTCGGTTTTTATCCCCGATTTCTTCCATCGAAAACCCCAACAGCTCGTAAAGAGCCGCGCGTCCGGCCAGGGATTCCCCCAGCCCCGCCATTAAAGGAAAGTATTGCGAGCCGGTCAGTAGGAATCGGCCTTTCATGGACCGGTCGCTGTCAACGGCCATTTTGATATAGGGCAAAAGCTCGGGCAGATATTGAATCTCGTCGATGATCATTCGCGCGGAGCGGACAAGAAAAGACCGGGGATCGTCCAGCGCGGATTTCCTCGTTAGGGGGTCATCCAGGGTGGCGTAATGGTATGCGGGAAAAGTTTTCCTTAAAAGCGTTGATTTCCCGGTTTGCCGAGGCCCGGTCAAAACCACCGCCGGGAATTCGGCCGCGGCGGCCCGCAGCTCTTTCTCCAGGACGCGACGAACATAAAGCGGCACACAAGGAGCTTAGCAGAAGGCTTTATGCAAAATCAATATTTAATAGCTAAAAATAAGATTCCGTTCAAGGCGACCAAGACACGCCCGCCCCGGGCTATTGACAAAGCACCGCGCCAACGTTAAGCTTCTCTGAATATTGTGCGAGCGTCGCCAGGGGGTTTTCGAGGCGTTATTCTCGTCAGCTTGGGGGTTCTTCTGCTCCCGGCCGTCCCCGCGTCGCCCCAAGATTCCTCGGGCTCCCAGGCCCCCGATCCCTCGGTCCAGGCCGAAGGCCGAACGCCCTCCGGGCCGTCGGGCGATGTGTTGGCCCGGCAGGGCCTCGAAATCTACGCCCGCCGCGACACCCCGGCCCTCGAGCTTTTAAGCGCCGCGGGCGATCTCTTCGCCGCGGGGCAATACCCGCAGGCCGAAAAGGCCTATCGTCAATTCATCAAGCGCTACCCGGGCGATCTCCACGCCATCGAGGCCCGCGAGATGCTCGCGGAGTCGCTCTACCGACAGGCGGTCGGCGGCTTGGCGGCGGGAGAAGAGCCTTCCCAGAAGACCTTCGCGAAGGCGGCCTGCGCCTATAAGAAGGCGCGGGACAAGGCGCCCCGGGAGGACTATCTGGGGGAAAGCGCCGCGCTGAGGCTCTCCGAGATCGCCTTCAACCTCAAGCGCTACGACGAGGCCGAGAAAGGGCTTGCCGAGATGCGCCGACGCTACCCGATGGGCATCCTGCGCGGCGAGTCGCGGCTTTTGGAGGCGGAATCGGATCTCGCCCAGCTCAAATCCGGCGCCGCCGTCGAGCTTCTGCGCGATCTTCTTCACGATCAGCCCGCCTACGAGATGAACTCCGTCGCGGACGTCGCCTACGGCATCGGGCTGTTCGATATCGGAAAGTCCTCGGCGTCCCTCTCCTATCTCGACCGCAAGCCCACGCCGCTTTCCCTCCTCTACGCCGGCCGCGCCCTCCTCGATGTCGACAAGCCTCTCCTGGCCGTCGAGAAATTCAGGAGGGTCAAGGAGATGAAGCCCGACGGCCCCCTGGCCGAGACCGCGGACTACCTCATCGCGGAGTCCTTCTTCAAGGCCAAGGACTACCTCGCGGCCATCGCCTCCTTCCAGCAGTTCCTGCGCGACTACCCCCGCTCCGGCATGGCGGCGGGCGCCGACTTCAAGATCGGCTACTCCCAGTATGCTCGCGAGGATTATCTCCAGGCCCGCGGCTCCTTCCAATCCGTGCTGCAGACGGCGCCGCAGGGGGAGTTCGCCGAGCCCGCCCTCTACATGACCGGCCAGTCCTTCCTCAAGGAAAACCGGTACCGGGAGGCGCAGTTCGCCTTCGCGGACGTGGCCTCGGGCTACTCCGACGGTCTGGCGGGCGTCGCTCAGTTCAAGCTCGCCTGGTGCCTCTATAAGCAGGAGAACTGGAGCGCCGCGGAGTCGGCCCTCACCGTCTTTCTTTCCAAGTACCCCGAGCATCCCTTCGCTCCCGTGGCGGATCTCCTTTTGGGAAACGCGCTGACCCGCGAGAAGCGCTACGCCGGAGCGATCCGCGCCTACCAGCGCACGATCAACCTCCTGAGCTCGAAAAGCCGGGGAATCGAGCTTCCCGGCTTCGCGGGCTCGGCGGAGGCGGGATCGCCGGGTCCCTTCGCCGAGGTGAAAGAGGCGGCCTTGGCGCTCATCGACCGCGCCAGCCTGCTCTTGGGCGACGCCGCGAGCATCGTCTCGAGCTACCAGTACCTGCTCAACACCGCGGTCCCGAGCTTGAACCGCTGGCGCGCCGCGACGCTCCTTTACACGGCCGAGGCCTATTTCCTCCAGGGGCATTTCGGCAAGGCCCAGGGGCTCTACCAGCTGGCGCTCCAATCCTTCCCGGCGGCCCCCGAGGCGGCTTATGCCCAGGACGGAGAGGCCTGGAGCCTCTTTAAGGAAGGAGATTACGGGGCCGCGCAGGAAGCCTGGGCGAAGCTGGCGGATTTCAAGAACCGCCCCCCCTCCCCCGCCGAAAAAACGGTTCTTGCGGACGGGAAGGTCCCCGAGGAGGTCTTCACCGACTCGGAGTTCGAGCAGGCCTGCTCCTATTTCAACAAGAAGTCCTATGACCGGGCCCTCGCGGCCTTCGAGGCCTTTGAGAAGGCCCACCCGCAAAGCCCCCTGGCGGCCGAGGCCGCCCTCGACGCCGGCTGGAGCTACTACAAGCTGCAGTACTTCGGCCAGGCGATCCAGTCGTGGGAGGGGGTGCAGAGCGCCTACCCGAAGACGAGGGCCGCGTATCACGCCGCCTGGGCCGCGGCCGACACCTATTTCCGGGCCCAGAAATACGACCAGGCGATCGCCGAGTACAACCGCATTCTCACGGACTATCCCGACGATGCCCGCGCCCAGCAGGCCCGGCTCAAGATCGCCGAGGCCGACTACAACGCGAAAAACGAGGCGAAGGCCGTCTCCGAGTTCCAGTCCTTGATCGAGCAGGCGCCGGACTCGGCGGAGGCCGTCCAGGGGCTCGACTTCCTGGCCCAGCTCCTCGAGCGCCCCGAGTCGAAAGCCGCGGCGCTCGCGGCCTTGAACTCGATCGCGGACGCGGTCCCCGGGACGCGCGCTGCGGTCGAGGCGAGATTCCGGATCGCGGAGTCCTACTACGAGAACAACGACTACGCCCAGGCCGCCCCGCTCCTGGAGGGCGTCGTCTCGAACTTGACCGCGGGCGACGAGATGATGGACGCGGAGTTCGCCCTGGCGGACTGCTACTACAATCTCAAGAACTACAAGGACGCGGCGCTCGCCTACGCCCGCGTGACGGAAAACTACCAAGGCGACAAGCGATACGAAGGGGCGCTGTTTCGGCTCGGGACGGCGCGGTTCAAGACGGAGAAATTCGCCCAGGCGGGGGATGCCTTCGAGGAGCTGGCGACGAAGTTCCCCAACTCCAAGTTCGCCCCGGTCGCCCTTTTCAACGCGGGGCTCGCCTACCGCAAGTCCGGGCGGTGGGAGGCCGCGGCCTTGGCGCTCGCGACCTACATCAAGAAATATCCGGAGCAGGCGAAGGCGTCCAACGCCGAGGGCGAACTGGTGAGCCTCTACGAGGAGAACCACCAGTACGCGCAGGCCCAGGATATCCTGCTTCAGGGCTTCAAAAACGATAAGATGATATCCGACGCCCAGCGAGCCGAGGCCGCCTACCGCCTGGCCCAGGATTACGCGGCATCCGGCAACGAGGAGGCGGCCGAGGCTCAATACGTGGCGCTCCAAAACAGCCCCTTGAAGGACAACGACTACCGTCTCTCGGCGTTGGCGAAGCTGGCCGACCTCTACGAGAAGCGCCAGGAGTACCTGAAGGCGGCCTCCGTCTACGACGATGTGGCGGCGAGTTCCAACAAGCCCGAGTGGGTTTCCGCCGCGCGGGCGCGCGCGGCGTCCTTGCGCGAGAAAAACGCCGAGTCCGCGCCCGCCGCGTCGGCGGCGGCCCAGACGTCCGTCGCGGCGCCGGCCCCGGGGGCCGCAGCGGCCGCGTCGACGGGAACGGCCTCCCAGACCCAGACTCCATGATCCTGGCAAAAAGCGTCGGCGGTCCATCAAGGACGCGGGCGTCGGCGGCTCTTTTCGCGGCCTTCCTCGGCCTTGGGTGGCTTTCCTCGGTCGCCGTGGCGTCGGCGGAAGACCTCCTCATCTTTTCCCCCTCGGGCAATTCCGTCAAGAAGACCATCTCCTTCGGGCTCGAGATCGGCCAGAATAGCGGCATCAGCCATTGGACCTTCGACATCCGCGAGAAGTCGGGCAGGCTCGTCAAGCGCTTCGAGGGAGACGGCGCTCCGCCCGACAAGATCACATGGGACGGCAAGAACGCGGATAACCAGTATGTCGTGGACGGCGTCTATCTCTTCTCCTTGAGCCTCGTGACGCCCTCCGGCAACTCCGAGGCGATCCCGCCGTCGCAGGTCATCGTCGACCGGGTGCCGCCGCTCGCCTCCGCGACGGTCCAGCCCAAGGTTTTTTCCCCCACGAGCGCGACGGGGAAAAACGAGGCGGAGTTCGACCTGGAGGGCTCGGATAAGTACGGGATTTACGAGTGGCTCCTCCTCATCAAGGACGCCAACGGCGCCCCCGCCCGCAACTTCGGCGGCAAGGCCGCTCCCCCGAGGGCCGTGCGCTGGGACGGCAAGGGGGACTTCCAGGAAGATCTCCCCGACGGGACCTATTCCTTCAGCCTCACGGTGGTCAACATCGCCGGCACCAAGGTGGTGACGCCCCCGGGCCGCGTCGCGATCAAGCGCACGGGCGTCGCCTCGGCGATCGAGATCTCCCCCCGGGTCATCGCCCCCTCGGGAAACGGCTATCCGGATCACGAGAGGGCGGCCATCCATATCTCGGCGGGCGCCCAAGAGGGGATCGACAGCTGGAAGCTCGCGATCATGAACTCGGGCGGACGGACGGTCAAGCTCTTCCACGGCAAGGGGCTTCCCCCCGAGGAGCTTCATTGGGACGGCCATATCGAGGACAAGCTCGCCCCCGACGGCCCCTACCATGCCGTCCTCTCGGAGACCGACGTCGCGGGCAACACCGCCTCCTCGCCGCCGGCCTTCGTTGACGTGGACGACACCCCGCCCCAGGTTGCATTGAGCATCTCTCCCGCGATGCTCGCTCCCGGGGGAGACGGCTTCGAGAAATTTCATCAGATGAAGCTCCATGCCGCGGCCGCGAGCGCGCAGCCGCTCGACTCCTGGTCGATCAAGATCCTCAACGACGTGGGCCAGCCGGTCAAGACCTGGACCGGGACGCGCGGTTCCGCCCCGCATCACGAGTATCCTTGGAAAGGGCACGGAGACGATGGGAATATCCTCGTCGACGGAGTGTATTCCGGCATCCTGGAGGCGACGGACATCGCGGGCAACCGGGCGAAAACCCTTCCGCAAAAGATCCAGATCGACCGGACCCCGCCCCAACTCTCCGTCCAGGCGGACGCCGAGCTCTTCTCCCCCTCGGTGCGCCCCGAGGTCAAGTTCGATCTCTCCATCCAGGACGCAAGCCCCATCGGCTCCTGGGAGCTCCTCATCAAGAACGCCGCCGGCAAGACGGTGAAGACCTACCGCGGGGGGGAGACGGCGGCGCCTCCGGCCCAGCTCGGCTGGAACGGCGCGGACGACGCCCATGTTCCCCTCCCCGACGGGAGCTATGCCTACATCTTGAAGGCGGCCGATATCCTCGGCAACCACGATGAAACCCAGCCGAAGACCATCGTGATCGGCGGCGCCAAGCCCGTGGCCGAGGCGAGCTCCAAGTACCCGGCGATCTCCCCCAACGGCAACGGCGCCAAGGACTCGACGGTCTTCTCGCTCTCCTCGAAGTCCTACAACGCCGTCAAGGACTGGAAGCTCGTGATCTCGAACGCCGCGGGCCCCGTGCGCACGTTCGAGGGGCAAGGAGACGTCCCGGGCGAGGTCTCCTGGGCGGGCGATGACGACCAGAAGCGCGTGCTGGCGGACGGCGTCTACCAGTACAGCCTCCGCGTCGAGGACGCGGCCGGGAACGTGGGGCAGTCGGCCCCCAAGAAGATCATCATCGACACCGGCCGCCCCGACATCTCGATCTCGGCGTCGGCCGAGGTCTTCGCGCCCCTGGGCAAGAAGAAGACGGTCGGTTTTTACCTGACCTACAAGGACTTGACCCCCGTGAGCGCCTGGAAGATGACGATCTCCGACCGCGGCCATAAGCCGGTCAAGACGTTCTCGGGGACGACGGAGTTCCCCGCGACCCTGGCCTGGAACGGCCTCGACGACTCGGGAGCGGCCCTGCCGGACGGCGTCTACACCTACGTCCTGTCGGCGACGGACGACGTCGGCAATTCCAACGCCACCGCGGAGCAAATGGTGCGGCTCGAGAACGCGCCGCCCGAGGTGACGCTCGCGGCCCAGCCGCTCCTCTTCGCTCCCGGGACGAACTCCGCCAAGAACCAGACCGTCTTCCAGCTCGACGCCAAGGACCCCCTCGCGGGCTTCGCCTCTTGGAAGCTCTCCGTCACGAACGCGAAGGACAATGTTCTGGCGAAGAACTTCGCGGGCCTAGGCCGCCCTCCGAAGAGCTTCCCATGGGACGGGCGCACGGGCCATGGGGTCGTCGTTCCGGACGGCCGCTACGTGGCGCAGCTCCTCGTCACCAACGAGGTGGGGACCACCGGCAAGAGCGCGCCGCTTTCTCTCGCCGTGGACACCTCCAAGCCCACCGTCCACGTGAAGGCCCAGACCGAGTCCTTGGCCGAACTCGTCCCCCAGATTTCGGTGACCCAGGACGCCGAGAAGGACATCGTCATCTCGTTGGCCAGCGAGATCCTCTTCGACGTCGGCCGCGCGGAGATCAAGCCCGGGGCCGACGCGACGCTCATGAAAGCGGTCGACCTCATCCGCCGCTACAAGGACCGCGCCGTGCGCATCGAGGGGCACGCCGACAATACGCCGATCCATAACGACGAGTTTGCCAACAACAAGGAGCTTTCGGAGGCCCGCGCGAAGGCGGTCAAGAGCTTCTTCGCCGACAAGGGCGGGATCGATCCCTCCCGCATGACGGCCAAGGGCTACGGGGCCGCGAAGCCGAAGGCCTCCAACGACACGGCGGAAGGCCGGAAGGCGAACCGCCGCGTCGAGATCATCTTGCTCAAGGGCGGCAAGCCCAGCTAAAACTAAAAAAAGGAAAAGGAGACCATGCCGCAAATCAACATCCTCGAGGTGCTCCGGTCGAGCTTCACGCTCGCGATACTTCTTTTATGCTCCGTCGTCAGCATCACCTTCTCTCTCGAGCGATGGTGGTTTTTCCGCTCGATCCGGATCAACGCGGATCACTTCCTCGACGCCCTGAGAAAGCTCCTTGAGGGGAACAAGCACGCGGAGGCCCTCAAGCTTTGCGAGGTGACCCCGGGGCCGGTCGCGGCGGTCGCGCGCGTCGCCGTCCTCAACCGCGCCAAGTCCAAAAGCGAGGTGGCCGCGCTCCTCAACGCCTCCCAGATCGAGGAGCGCGTGAAGCTCGAGAAGTTCCTGGGCATCCTGGGCACGATGGGAAACACCGCCCCCTTCGTCGGACTCTTCGGGACCGTCGTCGGCATCATCAAGGCCTTTCACGACCTCGCTCTCTCGGGATCGGGGGGCCCCTCGGTCGTCGCGGCCGGCATCGCCGAGGCCCTGGTCGCGACGGCGGCGGGGCTCGCGGTCGCGATCCCCTCGGTCGTTTTCTACAACTACTTCATGAAGAAGCTCAAGGACCTGGTCGCCGCGATGGAGTTCTCCTCCATCAGGCTCCTGGTCTATCTGGGGCTTTCGTAGGCGGGCGGGGCCATGGCGGGAGCGGCGGGAACCAAGGGCCCCATCACCGACATCAACGTGACGCCGCTCGTCGACGTTTGCCTCGTGCTCGTGATCATCTTCATGGTGCTGGCGCCTCTCGTCTTGCAGGCGGGCATCGACATCGCCTCCTCGAAGGCCGGGGCCGCCAAGGGCCGCGCGGCGCTCAAGAAGAACGTCTCGGTCGGGCTCGACAAGAAAGGGACGCTGACCGTCGACGGGCGCCGCGTGTCGTGGCAGGGGCTTCCCGCGGCTCTCAAGGAGGCGATCGGCCGCAGCGCCGACCGCCTCGTGAGCATCAAGGCCGCGCCGGAGGCCAAGGTCGGACAGGTGGTCGAGATTTTGGATGACTCGCGGCAAAACGGGGCGCGCAAGCTCGCGATCATCAACCCGGAGTAGGATCGGGGAAAGGGATGGCCATCCAGGAAGCCTCCGGCGACGGGATCACGGGGATCAACATCACTCCCTTGGTCGACGTCTGCCTGGTCCTCGTCATCATTTTCATGGTCACGGCGCCGCTTCTTCTCCAGCCGACCCTCTCCGTCGATCTCCCCAAGGCGACGACCGCCGAGGGCAAGGAGCGGCAGAACGTCACGATCACGATCACGAAGGACGGGCAATGGGCCCTCAACCAGGAGACGATGACGTTCGATCAGGTCAAGGCGGGCCTGCGGGACGCGGTCGAGGGCAGCCCCGATCATTACGTGATCATCCGGGCGGACAAGGAGGCCCTGCATGGCCTCGCGTTGAAGGCCCTCAAGATCGCCAAGGACGCCGGCGCCAAGGCGATCGCGATCGCGACGGAGCAGAAGAAGCGGGCGGCTCCATGAGCCGGGATGATTTCGTCTCATGATCTCCGATTTCGCCCGCATCGAGCGCTCGGCCTTCATCTCGATCGGCTTCCACGCGGCCCTGTTCGGGTCGTATTTAGTGCTCAATCATCAAAAGCAGGAGCAGAACGTCGTCCTCACGAAGGTCGACTTCATCGATCTCAAGCCCGAGGAGGCCGTTCCGGCGGCCCCCGCGCCCGCCATGCAGGCGCCGAAGAACCTGGCCGACCTCATCCGCATGGCGCTTCCCGTCTTCAATCGGCCGAAGCCTCCCGAGCCCGTCATGCCCAAGGACATGCCGCTCGACAAAATCAAGCCCCAGTTGAAGGATGTCTCGATGCCGAAGCTCGACATCGACAAGAAAATGGCGTCGTCCCAGGAAAAGCCGCTGGACCTCAAGCTTGCCCGCCTGCCCCAGGACAAACAGCTCACCGACATGGAAGCCCCCCGGCGGCCCAAGCTCTCCGATCTCGCCCCGATGAAGGAAGAGTCGAAGATCTCCCTTGACGCGGTGGGAAGGGTCGCGGTGGCGCGGGAACCGCATATCCGGATCAACCCGGGCCGGGCCTACGCTCCCGCCATGGCCGACATGCCGACGGCGAAAGCCGCCCCGGCGGCGGCTCCCGCCGAGGCCCCGGCGGCTTCGGCTCTCGATTTGAGCCGGCAGTTTTCCGCGCGCTCCTCTCCCTCCCTGCCGGTCGGCTATTCCCGGGGCCATGCCATCAGCCTGGCGACGGCGCCGCGCCCGGCGGCGGCCCCCGTCAAGCTTCCCCCCGCGCCCAAGGCCGCCGCCGAGGAAAAGCTGGCCAAGGCCGATGGAAAGCCGAAAGCCGTCGAGATCAGCGGGCCTTTGGCCAAGAGGAAGGTCCTTTCCTCCTACCTGCCCGCCTATCCCGAGTGGGCCAAGGCCCAGGGCGTCGAGGCCGACGTCGTTTTGCGCTTCTTCGTCGGGCCGGACGGCTCCGTGTTGGGCAAGATGTCCGTGGAGAGGACCTCCGGGTATCCCAAGCTCGACAAGCTTTGCGAGGAAGCCATCAAGAAGTGGGTTTTCGCGCCGTTGCCCGGCAGCGAGGAGGCTCAATGGGGATTCGTCACTTTCAGGTTCAGGCTCAAATGACCGCTCGAGCGGCAGCGTTCCACGGCCTTCTGTTGCCATCCCTGGCCCTCTGTTGCCTTCCGTTGCTTGCCCGGGACGCTCGCGCCCAGGCCGCGCAAGGGGCCCTTCCCGACGTGACGATCGAGGCGAAGGAAAAAAAGATCATCGATCGCAACAAGCCCGCCTTCGAGATGAGCCTCAAGGAAAACTCGCCGCTCAAGCCTTTTCTCAAGGTCGGCAAGGACGTGCGCTACCGCCTTCCCGACGAGATCGTCCGATCCATGCGCTACACGACCGGCCTCTCGACAAGCCCCTACGCTCTCGCGCCCAGCACCCATTGGATTTTCTGGGCCTGGAAAAACGAGCCCGCCCGCACCTTCCATCCCCTGCGCGACCTGGCCCAGGCCTACGGCGGCAAGAATCCGCCGCGAGAGACGGGTTCCCGCGGGGCCAAGCCTTCCTGGGAGTTCGACGTCGTCGACAGCGCGGGGAGCGTCTTTCGCAAGTACTCCGGCGAGGGTCTCCCTCCCGAGGAGATCGCTTTCGACGGGCGCTCCAGCGAGGGAAAATGGATCGACGTCGGACAGAGCTACAGCGGCGTCGTCAACTACTGGGACAGCGCCGGCCGCCCCCATACCGCCGCGGGAAGCCCCTTCGCCGTCGCGGGGATGGGGCTCAAGGATTCGTCGGGATTCATCCTCAAGCTCGCGTTGAGGCCGATGTTCGACCGCGGCAACCAGGCCTCGCCGAAGCTTTCAAAATTCGGCCGGGGGCTCCTGAGGGAAGCCGCCGGGATCATCCAGCGGTTTTATCCGGGATACAACTTCGAGGTGGGGGCGTACTCCCTCGATTCCGACCCGCGGACCGTGGGTGATTTCTCGAGGCTTTGCGCCAAGGCCCTGGCCTCGCGCCTGCTCGTCCCGTCCGAGAAGGTTCTCGCCCGGTCCTTCCCCGGGACGCCCGATTTGAAGGAGCGCATCGAGATTCTAGTCCTTAACCGGTGAACGCCAGCGTGGCCATGAGACGAAAACTCTACGTCGACCCGGAGTTGCAATTCCCGATCATCGCCTACCTGATTCTTTTCGTCACGGTCGAGGGGGCCCTGGTCGGCTGGGGGTTCTCGAAGGCGATCGAGATCGCCGGGGACTGGCGCCGGCCCGAGATCGTGTGGGATTTCTTCAAGATCGCGGCGTGGACTTTCCTTCCCATGATCGCCGCCAATTTCGCCTTCGGAAGCTACCTCTCCAACAAGATCGCGGGCCCTCTCTGGCGCATGCGCCAGGCCATGCACGCGATCACCCGGGGCGATCTCGACGAGGACATCATGCCCCGGCGCCGGGACCTGCTTCAGGACCACGCCGCGGACTTCAACCTGATGCTTCAAAGCCTGCGCCATGTCGCGCGCCGCGACGCGGCCGCCGCCCGAGAGGCCGAGGAACTGCTGGCGCGGCTGCGCGAGAGGCTCGCCTCCGCCGATGGATCCGTCAAGAACAAGGAGGAGCTGGGCCGGCTCGTCAACGAGGCCAAGGCCAAGATATCGCTGATCGGGTCGCATTTCGCGAAGGGAGTCTGAGCTCCTGAAATCCATCCTGGTCGTGGACGACGACCAACTCTTCCGCGAGATGGCCGTCGCGGCGCTCAAGAAGCTGGGCTATTCCCCCCACGCCGTCGACGGCATGGCGGCGGCGCGGTCCTGGCTGGACCGCCATCGCCCCGACATCGCGCTCATCGACCTTCTCCTCCCGGACGGCAACGGCATCGAGCTTTGCCGCTGGATACGGGGGCGCGAGGGCCTCGACTCCCTGCCCATCCTGGCGACGAGCGGCCTGGGCGAGGAGGAGACGATCCAGGACGCCCTCGATGCCGGGGCCTCGGACTTCATCCGCAAGCCGTATCTGCCCGACGATCTCGACAGGAAGATCCGCCGGCTGCTCAAGTAGCCGCGGGGATCAGCGGCGCGCCAGCCAACCGCGGCGCAGGATCTCCTCGGCGATCTGGACGGCGTTCAAGGCCGCGCCCTTGAGCAGGTTGTCCGAGACGATCCAGAGGCAGAGCTCTCGCCCGTCGACGCCTCGCCGCAGCCGCCCCACGTGGACGGGATCCGACCCCGCGGCGGCAAGAGGCGTCGGGTAGAGAGAGCCTTCGTGGAGCTTTATTCCGGGGGCGCGCCGCAGGCGCCTTCGCGCCATGGCTTCGTCGGCGGGCCCATGGAAGCGAGCCCAGCAGGCGAGGGCATGCCCGCGGATCGTCGGCACCCGGACGGCCGTGACGCTCGTCTTGATCCCCGGCGCGCCCAGGACCTTGGCGAGCTCCGAGGCGACCTTGATTTCCTCCTCGGAGCGGCCCAGAAGATCAAAGGGGCCCACTTGCGGGATGACGTTTCCGGCGATCGGGGCGGAAAGAAACCGAGGCTTCGGAAACAACGGCGCCCCGCCGGGCCAACACATCTCCCGAGGGCCGGGAGGGCGCTCGGCCTTGGGCCTGGACCGCGCCCCCGATTTTTCCCGCATGTCCCCCTTTCCCCCCTTCGCGAGCGCCCTGGCGAGCAGCTCGGCTTGGCCGGCGAATTCCCCCAGGGCGCCGCGCCCGGCTCCGGAGACGGACTGGTAGCTCGCGACGCGGAGCTCGCGGAGCTTCCAGAGACGATGGAGCGGCGAAAGCGCCACGGCGAGCCCCGACATGGTGCAGTTGGGGCCCGCGATCAGGCGGCGGTCGGCCCTCAAGGCGTCGGCGTTCACCTCGGGGATGACAAGCGGAACCTCGGGATCGAGCCGGAAGGCCGAGCTGTCGTCGATCACCCAGGCGCCGCGGCGCGCGAGGCCCTTGGCGAGGCGGCGCGAGACGCCGTCCGAACCGGCGAAAAAAACGAGTCCGCAATCTCTTAAGAGGCCTGAATGGCTCGAGAGCGGCAGCACCTCCGATCTGCGGCCGCGGACGATCCGCGGGGCATGCCCGCGCGAGGCCGAAAAAAGAAGAAGCCGCGAAAAAGGGAATCGGCGGCGCTCGATTTGGGAGAGAAGCTCCCCCCCGACCATGCCCGTGGCGCCCACGACGCCGACGATCATCGCAGGGGCCAAGCCGGTCCGTAGCCCGCGGAGCCCAGGATGTCGCTCGCGACGGCGCGCAGGAACGCCGCCTGCCCGGGAAGCTCCGCGCGGTTGACGGTCAGGATGAAGGGCTCGTGGAAAAGGAGAGGCCCCGAGCGCTCCCAATCGATGCGGTCCGCGGAGAACTCGAGCCAGGCACGCGAGACGTCCCGGCCCTCGGCCGAGAACGAGACGATGATGTCGTTTCCCGCGGGGAGCGCGGAGAAGCCGTGAATCGAGACGGGCGGGCCGTCGGGCGGGCACAGCTTGATCGCGAGCGCCGGGAGCAGGTTGCCAAGCGGGGTTTCGAGAGCTCCCTCCGCCGTGCGCGGCGGAACCCCCGCGATCCTCTGGTTGTTCCAGGCGCGGGGCCGATCCATGGACGAGGGGGCGGTCATCGCGGCCAGGATGGGCGAACTCGACGCGCTTAAATAATACGGCGTGACGGACCAGACGATGAGGTAATTGGGCTGGGTGAAGCTGACGAGCGCCGGGGGCAACTCGGCCCAGAACCACTCCGCCTCTCGTCCGTTTTCCAGCGGCAAGTCCGCCGCCCGGGCGATCAGGAAGCTCTGTTGCGCGCTAAATGACGGCGTCTGGGAGATCGCCATATAAATCTTGCCCGAGAGCCGCCGGCTGATCCACGGTTTGTCGGGGTCCGGCGTCGTCTTGGCCCTGCCGATCTTGGCGCCGATGAAAGCCCGCGGAAACTCCCCCAGAGGCGCCGGCGGGAGCTCGACGATCCAGGCATTGTTGTAGCCGATGTACCAGTTGCCGTCGGAGCCTCCGTTCGCGAACCTATTGAAGTCGTTGATGTTTGGCCACAGAGCCAGGTAGCTTGGCAAAGTCGGGCTTGTCGAGATCGTTGGAGGCGAGAAGTCGGCCGCTAAACAATCTGTGGACAGAAACGTTATTGAAGCGATAATGAGCTTCGCTAACATTTATTTAATAAATTTACGACTTTTTCAAATTCTTCTATTGAATAAAAATGTATTGAAATAAATCCTTTTTTGTTTAATTTTGCTACATTTATTTCAACCTTTGTTCCAAATATTCTCATGAGTCGAGATTCAAGATCACGAATATCCGGAGACTTTGCCAAGGAATTTCTTGATCGCAATGCCGTATTTCTTTCGTTGGCCAATGACTCGGAGGCTCTCACGGAAAGCGAATCGTCGAGCATCTTGGTGAAAAGCTTTTTTCGTTCGACGGGGTCCTTGATCATGAGAAGGGCTCGTCCATGACCTTCGCTAATCTTGCCCTCTTGCATGGCGAACTGCATTTCGTCGGGAAGGTCAAGAAGACGGATGATGTTGGCGATGGCTGACCGAGACTTACCGGCAAGCTCGGCGACTTGGGCCTGCGTATACTTGTAATCCTCCACGAGTTTCAGGTAGCCATGAGCCTCTTCAATGGGGTTGAGGTCGTCGCGCTGCAGGTTTTCGATCATCGCGAGACCCAGGCGTTCTTCATCATGGGGCGACTCGCGAACGACGACATCCACTTCTTTGAGACCGGCGAGCTCTGCCGCGCGCAGCCGCCTTTCCCCGGCGATCAGTTCATAACGGTCATCCACGCCGTCCTTGGCGACCAAAAGCGGCTGGGCGATGCCGTGCTTTTTGATGGAAGCGGCCAGAGCGGCCAACTTTTCAGGATCGAAATATTTGCGGGGCTGAAGACGATTGGGACGGATCTTGTCGATGGGGACGGCGATCCTCTTGGCGCCCCCTTCCGCTGTCGTCCGGGCACCCTCTGACTCGTCGGGAATGAGCATCGACAGTCCCTTTCCTAAAGCCTTTCTCATAGCATGGTCTCCTTGGCGGCCGCCGGCGGCATGGGTTCTTGAGACGCTTGCGCTGTTGATTCATTCTTGCCAGAGGGCATCCCGAGTCTGGCGGCCATTTCACGGGCAAGTTCCAGATAGGCGATGGCGCCTCGAGAATTCTTATCGTAGCTGAAAATGCTTTTTCCAAAGCTCGGCGCCTCGGCGATTCGCACATTGCGCGGAACGAGGGTTGAAAAAAGCCGCTGTCCCAGGAATTTTGATAATTCGCCGCGGACCTGATTGGCCAGGACGATTCTTGGGTCGTACATGGTCAAGATGCCGTCGATTTCGATGGATGGGTTCCACGCCTTTTTGACGCGATTGATCGTCTCCATGAGCTGGGCCACGCCCTCCATGGCATAGTATTCCGATTGAATAGGAATAAGGACGCGACTGCAAGCATTGAGAGCGTTGAGCGTGAGGACGCCAAGAGACGGAGGGCAGTCAATGAATATAATGTCAAACTTATCCCTGATGGCCGCAATGGCCCCGCGAAGACGGCTTTCCTTGGCCACGGCGGAGGCCAGCTCGGACTCGGCCCCGACAAGGTCGTTTCCGGCGCCTATGACGGAATATCCTGGAATATCGGTACTATTGACGGCCGTTTCGATGGCGGCAAGATCAACGAGGACATTATATATGCTTGGAAAAACAATTCTTTTATCAATGCCGGCGGCGGAAGTGGCATTCCCCTGCGGGTCCATGTCAATAAGCAATGATTTGTGTCCCAAAATGGCCATGGCCGCCGATAGATTGACGGCCGTCGTCGTTTTCCCAACCCCACCTTTTTGATTGGATACGGCAATAATCTCAGCCATTGATGAGGGATTGTTTCACGTGAAACATGCTATGACGGGCGAAGACCAGAAGGACATATTACGAACATTGCCGCATTGTGTCAAGAGTGAGTCGGTGCCTGGCATTAAGTTTTCATTGACCAAATGGTATCAGGATACAGATCGACGTAGTTTTGATAAGCGTCGAACTATAACATCACTTCCCAGCGATGCCAAAGCTGATTGCTCCCGTTAATACCCGTCAACCCGTCAGGGCCCGTTATGGTTGATTTTCAGCCGATAGGGCCCGTTAATTGCGAGTTTTTATACGCCGGTTGACCCGTCCATCGACTGGCGCCTTAACCCAACTTCGTCGGACATCACAGAATAATGCTGTTATGTTTGTTCACTTGGCGACGCCAAGACCTTAGCAACCGGACCGAGACGCCCCAGACGAGCTTCTGCGGCTCAATCAGCACCTCTAAAAAACGCGCTCTCTCGGGCGGCCCTTCGCATCGAGATCGCCAAACTGCGCCAGGGTTTCTTGCGGGCGCATCCAACGAGAAAAAACTTCGTCGGCGTGGACCGCAAGGCCCGGGGTTGGCGCCACATCGCGCTTTGGGCTAATTTTCTTGGCCATTGATGGAGAATTGTTTCACGTGAAACATGGCATGACGCGTGACGGCAAAACTTAATGCCAGGCATCGTCTTGGCGTCGACGTTGTTATTTATCTTATTTTACTATATAATACTATTTATTATCATATTTTGCTATTATGGGAGCGACGGGCGATAATGATATAATCCGGGCGCGCGCGATGAGGCTTTATATCGACCGGCTCGTCCAGATGGCCCGCTGCGAGTGGCTTTTGCGCGAGCAGTCGAACCTATTCGGCTTTATGTGGACCCTGCTCCAGCCGCTCCTTCTTTTCATCGTCTTTTACGGACTCTTCACGAAATGGATGGGGCCGAAGACGCCGAACTACGGAGCATTCCTGGTCATCGGCATCGTGCATTACAATTTCTTCCAGAACACGACATCGTACGTCTTGACGAGCCTTCGCCGCCGCACCGCGCTTCTGACGAATTTCCCGATGCCGAGGGACCTCTTCGTTTTTGCCGCCGGCTTGAGCGGCTTGGTGTCGCATCTTTTTGAGGTGCTGGTGATGTTCGCCTTCCTGATCTTTTTGGGGACGCCGTTTCATTCGACATGGTTTCTGATCCCGTTGATCCTTCTTCTTGAAGCCGTGCTTGTGCTGGGCGTGTTCTCGCCCCTGCTCGCCGTCTGGGGGGCTCGATTCTCCGATTTCGACAGAATCTGGGGGCTCCTGACCACCATGGGAATGTTCCTGACCCCCGTCTTTTACCCGCTGGCGATCATTGAGCCGAGCAAGAGGGAGCTCATACGCCTCAACCCCGTCGCCGCGATCATCGGCATGTCGCGCCGCGTGATCATCGACGGCCAGGGCCTAGGCGTCATCCACTACCTCGCCATCCTGGCGCTCTTCGCCGCGCTCTCCGCCGCGAGCTATGCTTACTTCAAGAGACACGAGCCCCATCTGGCGGACTACGTGCTGACATAGCCCATGCCCGAATACGCGATCCAAGCTTCCAACCTGGGCAAGCGGTATTATCTTCAAACCAGATCGTCGAGGACGTTTCCCCGCCGCGTCCTCTATTGGTTTTGGCCGCGCGTCGACGAGAAGCCGATCTGGGCGCTGCGCCACGTGGATTTCGCCGTCAAGAGGGGGGAGGCGATCGGGGTCATCGGCCCCAATGGCGCGGGAAAAACCACGCTTCTTCAAGTGCTGGCCGGCCTTCTGGCTCCCTCGGAGGGGAAGGTCGAGATCCGCGGGAGGATCAGCTCCTTCCTGGGCCTCGGCTCGGCCGTCTATCCGGAACTCACCGTCGAGGAGAACATCTATCTTTTAGGAACCATCTTCGGGATGACCCGGGCGATGGTCAGGAAGAAGGCCGCCGAGATCGTCGAGTTCGGCGACTTCGGCAAATACCGCCATGCCCTCTTCAATCAGCTCTCGGCCGGCTACCAGATGCGGGTGATCGTCTCGGCGGCGCTGCACGCCCCGATCGACATCCTCCTCATGGACGAGATGGTCACCGCCGGAGACGCGATGATCTCGGAGCGCTTCTCGGCCAAGATGATCGAGCTGCGCAAGCAGGGGACGACGATCGTCCTCGCTTCCCACGCGATTCCCCTCATCGAGGCGTACTGCAGCCGCGTCATCGAGCTCGACCGGGGGCGTCTCGTCAACGCGGCGAAGCCCGCGACCGCCGTCAAGGCGTATTACGAGCGCCATGGCGTCGACGGCTAGGGGAGTCATGGCGGGCGTTTATCCGATGAGAGCGATACGGTTTAAAAGCCCTCCGGATGCCCTGGCGAGCTTCCTCTGCCCGCCCTACGACGCCATCACGCCCGAGGAGGCGTCCCGGCTCAGGGAAAACCCGCTCAACGCCGTCCACCTGGAACTGCCCGAGGGGGAAAGCGCCAAGCCCTACGCAACCGCAGCCCGGGTTTGGCGTCGCTGGCGGGAGGGGGGGACGCTCGCGGCGGAGGACGGGGAGGGCTTTTACGTCCTGGAGGAAAATTTCTTCCGCGGCGGCCGACGGCTCCGGCGCCTGGGGTTGTTCGCGGCCTTGGGTTTCGCGGGCCGCGATGCCCGGGCGCTGATCCCCCACGAACGCACGATCGAGACTCCCGTTCTTCACCGCCTGCATCTCCTTGAGGCCGCGCGAGCCAACACGAGCCCCATTTTCGCCATTTGCCGGGATCCACGGGGGCGCATTCTCAAGCTTTTGAAAAAGATCTGCGCGGAGAGCCCCCCGATCGTCAAAAGCCATGCCGCGTCCGAGGCGGAGTTCAGGCTCTGGCGTCTCCCCGATGGCTCCGTCGCCTCGCGGCTGCGCCGCCTGCTCGCCCGCCAAAAGGCCTTCATCGCCGACGGACATCACCGGCTCGAGGCGGCGAAGCGCTTTCACGCCGAGGCTCGGACCGCCTCGTCGCGGTCCATCCTGGCGGGCCTCTATCCCGGGAGCCAAAAAAGCCTCGTCGTCCTCGCGACCCACAGGGTTGTCGCCGGCTCTCTTCAAGGCCGGGCGCGCGGACTCGCGCGTCTCAAGGAGATGCCTTCCCTGAAAGCGCTTTTATCCCGTCTGCGCGTCGAGAAAAACCCGTACGCCTTCGGTCTCTGGGACGAGGGGTTCCATCTTGGGATCCCGAAAGCCGCGTCGGGATGCCGCACGCGGCTTTCGGTCGAGTGGGTCGGCCGGCGGCTCTTGGGCGGCATGTCGCCAAGCTCGGTCCGCTACCTTCACGATCCCGCCGCGGCGGCCGCGATGGCCGAGGAAATCGGCGGCTCCGCGGTTTTCGTCAAGCCCCCCACCCTGCGGGGGCTTTTCCGCGCGGCTCGAAGCGGCCTCCTGCCGCAGAAATCAACGTACTTCACGCCCAAGATTCCGACGGGGATACTTTTCAGGGAGCTCGACTAGCCTTCTCCGGCCAACAGCAGCGGCACGGCGGGAGGGGGAAGATCGGAGGGAAGCGCCGCGAAGAAGTCCTCGATCATGCGCCGGATAAGGCCCAAGTCCATGGTGCGGCAAACCTCGGCGCGAAGCGGCTTGTTGCCCGGAAGCCCCGCCGTGTACCAGACCACGATCCGGCGCATGTTGAGCGCCGCCTGGCGCTCGCCCTGCCATTCGATCTCGAGATCGAGATGCTTGAGAAGAGCCTTGAGGCGTTCGACCGCGGAGGGAACGGGGAAATACGAATTTCCCCTCCAGGAGCTCTCAAGCCGTCCGTAAATCCACGGGTTTCCGAGCGCGCCCCGTCCGACCATCACCCCGTCGACGCCCGAATGAGCCCGCAGGGCGGAAAGATCGGAGTCCGGGGCGACGTCGCCGTTTCCAAAGATCGGGAGAGAGACCGCGGACTTCACGCGGCCGATGATTCTCCAATCCGCGGCTCCGGCATAGCCCTGTTTCTGCGTTCGTCCGTGGATGGTCGCCGCCGAAAGCCCGCGATCTTGCGCGATCCGGACGATCGTCAAGGCCTCCGCGCCGCCCGGATCGTCGATCCCGGAGCGCAGCTTGACCGTGACGGGAATTTTGACCGCCCGGCGCACGGCGGAAAAAACCGATTCGGCCGCCCGGGGGTTTCCCAGCATCGCCGCGCCCTCGCCGTTGGCGATCACCTTGCGCACGGGGCAGCCCAGGTTGATGTCCAAAAGATCGAAGCCCAGTTCCTCGACGATGCGGGCGGCCTCGGCCATCATCGCCGGCTCGCGGCCCAGGATCTGGGCGCCGACGGGACGGTCCCCCGGGCAGGTCTGGAGGATCTTGAGGGTTTTGGGGTTTCTCCGGACCAGGGCCTGGGCGGAGACCATCTCGGCGAAGGCGAAGGAGAGCCCGTGCTCGCGGGCGATCAGCCGGAAGGGCAGATCGGTGCAGGCGACCATGGGCGCCTGGACGATCGGCGAAGGAAACGGGCCCGCCATTGGAACAGTTTAATATAATGGTGCCTGGCATTCAGTTTGCCAGGCGCCATGACTCCCAAGATCCTGATCACGCGGCGGCTTCCGGAGAAAGCCTTCGAGCTCCTGAAGCCGCATTGCGAGATCGACTATTACGACCGTGAGACCGCGATCCCGCGTCGCGAGCTCCTGAAGCGAGTCGCGGGCAAGGAAGGGCTTCTCTGCCTCCTGACCGAGAAAGTCGACCCGGAGCTCTTGTCGCGCGCGCCCGGCCTCAAGGCGGTCTCGACGGTTTCCGTGGGTTTCGACCATGTCGACCTCGGCGCCTGTTCGGAGAGAGGCATCGTCGTCACGCATACCCCGGGAGTGCTGACCGAGACCACGGCCGACTTTGCCTGGGCGCTTCTTCTCTCTTGCGCGCGCCGCGTCGTCGAAGGAGATCGCTTCCTGCGGGCCGGGCGCTACAAAGCCTGGGGCCTCACGATGCTCCTGGGCTCGGACGTGCATGGAAAGACCCTGGGGATCGTGGGCTTCGGCCGCATCGGCCGGGCGGTCGCGCGCCGCGCGAAGGGCTTTGGGATGAACATCCTGTATTACGATCATCGCCGCCTTGATGCCGTGGCCGAGCGCGAAAGCGGCGCTTCCTTTGCGTCTTTCCCGGATCTCCTGCGGCGCTCGGATTTCGTCACGCTTCATGCGGCTCTCGAGGCGGGCGGGGCGCATCTCATCGGAGAGAAGGAGCTTTCGATCATGAAGCCGGGCTCTTTCCTTATTAATACGGCCCGCGGCCCCCTTGTCGACGAGAAGGCCCTGGTTCGGGCGCTCCAATCGGGGCGGCTTGGCGGCGCCGGCCTCGACGTCTACGAAAAAGAGCCGCGTCTCGCTCCCGGGCTCTCGAAGCTGCCTAATGCGGTCCTCGCCCCGCATATCGCCTCGGCCTCGGTCGAAACCAGAACTAAGATGGCCGCTCTCGCGGCCGAGGGGCTTCTCGACGTCCTCGTTTATCATCGCCGGCCCGCTCATGTCGCCAATCCCCAACCGCCGGCCCCCATTCCCTCTTAGAAAATGAAAACCGTCGCCTATTTTTCGGCCGAATTCGCTGTTCACGAGCGCCTCTACGTCTATTCGGGCGGGCTCGGCGTGCTGGCCGGCGATTTCCTGAAATCCGCGTCGGATCTCGGGCTGCCCATGATCGGGATCGGTCTTTTCTACCGTGACGGCTACCTCGCCCAACGCATCGACGAGTCGGGCCTCCAGGCGGAGGCCCAGACCGCCCCTCACGACGCGACGCTGCTTAAGCCCGTGATGGCCCCGTCGGGCGGAAGGCTCGCCCTCAGGCTCCCCGAGGGGACCCTGCCGGTCGTCTTCCAGGCCTGGGAGGTCGCGGTCGGGAAATCGAAGCTCTACCTCCTGGACGCGGATCATCCCTCGAACTCCCCGGAGCTCAAGGCCATCACCAGCAGGCTCTATGCCGGAGATCGCCACATGAGGCTGTCGCAAGAGCTCTTGCTGGGGTGGGGAGGATTCGCGCTGATCCGGGAGCTTGGGCTCCCGGTCGACATCTACCACGCCAACGAAGGCCACTCCGCCTTCCTGTTTTTGGCGCTCCTCGAGGAGCAGCTCGGCGCCGGCAAGGACCTGGACTCGGCGATCGAGGCCGTGCGCGCGGTCTCTCTCTTCACGACGCACACGCCCCTGGAGGCCGGGCACGACGTCTTCGAGGAGAGCCACGTTCGTCCGATGGTTCAGTCCGTCGCCGCGAGAACGGGGGTGGCGACCGAGGAGTTGATGTCGCTTGCGCGGCACCCCGGGGGGGCCGGATGGAATATGGCCGCGTTCGCGATCCGCATGAGCCGCGAGACGAACGCGGTCAGCCGACGCCATGGCCAGGTGGCGCGCTCCATGTGGCGGGGGATGTGGCCCGGCAAGGCGGAGCACGACGTCCCCATCCGGCATGTGACGAACGGCGTGCATCTGCCCACGTGGACGTGCCCCGCGATGGCCCAATTTTACGACGCGACGCTGGGTCCCGAATGGCGCGGCGAGGGGGAGGACGATCCCTTTTTATGGGCGCGCCTCGGCGGCGTGGACCAGGCTCTCCTGTGGCAGGCCCGGCTTGAGGCCAAGGCGGAGCTCTTTAAGCGGTTGCGGCAGGGAAAGGGCGTGATCGGCGGAGGCGGCCTCGACGAAAAGGCCCTCACGATCGGCTTTGCGCGGCGTTTCGCCGCTTACAAGAGGCCTACCCTCATCCTATGGGACCGGGCCAGGATCAAGAAATTCCTTTTCAATACCGACCATCCGGCCCAGATCATCTTCGCCGGCAAGGCCCATCCGGCCGACGAGCCCGGGAAAACCCTGGTCGCCGAGGTGGTGGCGGCGGCTCGGAGCCCGGAATTCGGGGGGCGCGTCGCCTTCATCGAAAATTACGACCCTTCCATGGCGAGGCTGCTGGTCTCGGGCGCGGACGTCTGGCTCAACAACCCCGTGCCGCCTCTCGAGGCTTGCGGAACGAGCGGGCAGAAGGCCGGGGCGAACGGCGTCCTGAACCTGAGCGCCCTCGACGGCTGGTGGGAAGAGGCTTATGACGCCCGCAACGGCTGGGCCTTCGGCGTCCCGGGTGGGCGCGAGGGCTCCGACCAGGACCGATGGGACGCCGAGGAGCTCTATGGTCTGCTCGAGGCCGAGGTGGCGCCGCTTTTCTACGAGCGCGGGATTGACGGCGTGCCTCGGGGTTGGGTCGAGAGGGTCCGGGAGTCGATTATCTCGGTCGCCTCGCGCTTTTGCGGGCGGCGCATGATCCGGGACTACGCGGCCTTTCTCTACGAGCCGCCGGCCGTCATCGCTGCGCCGACCGCCCGGACGCAGGCCTCGGTTCCCGCCGCTTAAGCTCCGTAAGCTATACTATCGTCCCATGCCCGACATCGATTCCAGGCGCGCTCGCTCGCTGATCTTAGACGAGCTCTTCGACCTGACGCTCTATCGGAGGCTGCGCGAGACGCAGGAAGGCGAGGCCCGAAACGTCCTCGACCGGCTCATCCCGGTCGAGGTGAAGCACTTCAACTTCTGGCAAGGCTTTTTTAAAACGACGGTCGACGGTCTCGATTATCAGCGCCGGATCAAGCTCGCGACCGTCGTCGCGGTCTGCCGGATCTTCGGGCCCGCGGCGGTCCATTTGGTTTTGGAGGCGATCGAGATCCACGGGGTGCAGAAGTATCTCTCGGTATGGGAAGCCTATAAGGACGGGCCGCTGGGGCAAGCCGTGCGCGAGATCTTGGAAGACGAATTCCGCCACGAGGACGAGTTGGTGAGCAAGCTTGTCTCCCGCAAGATCAACCCCGAGCGCATCCGCAGCCTCTTTCTGGGTTTTAACGACGGGCTCGTCGAAATCCTGGGCGCGGTGAGCGGCTTCTACGCCGCCTTCAACCAACGCGCGACGATCCTGATGGCGGGCGCCACGGTCTCGGTCGCGGGCGCGATCTCGATGGCGGCCGGGGCCTATCTCGCCTCGGCCTCCGAGCAGGAGATCGATAAGATTGAGCGGGGCAAGGCCGCTTTTCTCGACCAGGTTTCCGCGCCGGCCAAGGAGGGGCATCCTCTGGTCCTGGGCCTGCTCGTGGGCGCCGGCTACTTTTTGGGCGCGATCATACCGCTCCTCCCGGTCGCCATGGGCTTGAAGGGTCTCGCCTTTTCCCTCCTCGCCGCGGGGACCATGAGCGTCCTTGTCTCGGCGCTTCTTTCGTTTCTCTCCGGCATGGAAGTGCGTCGGCGCATCTTGACGAATCTCCTCGTGATGTCGGCGGCCGTGGGGGTGAGCTACGCGATCGGGGAGTTCGCCAGGTCCGTCTGGGGCTTCCGGCTTTAACGCCCGTCGTTAGAGTAGGGATACCACCACGGTTTCGTGTTCTGCTCGAAGTCCCAGTGGACGTGCTTGGACTGCCGGAAGGCCTCCAGGCCTTCCTCTCCCAGCTCCCGCGAGCCTCCCGAGGCCTTGTAGCCGCCGAAAGGCCCCGCGTCGTTGTCGGTGAGAGGGTCGTTGACCCAAACCGTGCCCGCTTGGACCTCCTCATAGAAGCGCTTGGCTTTCCTTGCGTCCAAGGTGTAGAGATTGGCCCCAAGACCGTAGATGGAATCGTTGGCGAGACGGACGGCCTCATCGAAGCTCCCGTAGGATTTCACGGGGCAGACCGGTCCGAAGGTCTCGTCGCGCATGACGGACATCGAGTGCTCGACGTTCGCGAGCACCGTGGGCTCGTAGAAGTAGCCCTTGGAAAGATGCGACGGCTTCCTGCCGCCGGCCAAGAGCTTCGCGCCGCGCCGGACCGCCTCCTGGACGTGCGCGTCCACCTTGCGCCGATAGCTCGCGCCGATCATGGGGCCGACATCCGTCTCGGGGTTCATTCCGGGGCCGACGCGCAGGCTCTTCGTGAAGCCGACGAGGCGGTCCGTGAAGGGCTTGGCGACGCTCTCGTGCACATAGACGCGTTCGGCCGAGGTGCAGACCTGGCCCGCGTTGAGGAAGCTCGCCCAGGCGACCGCCTTCGCCGCGACGTCCAGGTCCGCGTCCTCGCAGACGACGAAGGCGTCCTTGCCGCCCAGCTCCAGGTGGCATTTCTTGACCGCCTCGGCGCAAATCTTGCCGATCCTCTTTCCCACCGCGAGGCTCCCCGTAAAAGCGACGTAGTCGACGCCCGGGTCGCGCACGAGCGCCTTGCCCGCCGTTTCCCCGCGCCCTGTCACGATGTTGACGACGCCCTTCGGCAGTCCCTCGAAGATCTCGGACAGCGCCAGGGTGGAGAGCGGGGTCTGCTCGGCGGGCTTGATGACGACGGTGTTGCCGGCCGCCAGGGCCGGGGCGACCTTCCAGGCGAGAAGCAGCAGGGGGTAGTTCCACGGGACGATCGAGAGCACGACCCCGTAGGGCTCCTTCAAGACGAGGTTGAGCTGTGTCGTCTCTCCCGACGGGATGACGCGGCCGCGGCTGTTGCGCCCTAATTCGGCGTAGTAGTCGAAACACGCGGCGGTCCAGCCCAGCTCGTCGACGTTCTCGCGAAGGGGCTTGCCGCCTTCCAAGGTCAGCAGCGCCGCGAGCTGTCGGGTCTTGGCGCGCAGGCCTCGGGCGGCCTCATGGAGCATCTCGGCGCGAAGATGAGCGGTCGAGCGCCGCCAGGAGCCCTCGTAGGCCTCCCGCGCCGCGCGGACGGCCTCGCGGGCCTGAGCGGCCGTGGCGTCGGGGGTTTCGTCGACGATCTCCTCCGTCGCGGGGTTGATGACCTTGACTCGGGACTTCCCGGAAACGAATTTGCCGCCGATCCACATGGGTTTCATGGGCGATCTCCCGCGAGCGTGATGTCGACGTCATCCCCGAAAAGACGCGGGATCTGGCGCCGATTGTCGTCCCGAAGCGCCGTTTTCTCGACACGGGGCTTGGCGTAGTCATAGAGGGCCTTGAGCGAAATCCGGCCGCGCTTTTCCTGGAGCCCTTTCAAAAGATAGAACGTGAAAAGCCCGTGGCGCTGGCTGTCGATCGGACCCGCGATCTGCGTTCTCCCGGCGGCCGTGGTCGCTCCCATGTCCGAGGCGGACCAGAGACCGGGGTCGAGCCGCACCAAGACCGAGCGCGCGCCGCCGGCCATGACCGAGCGTCCCCCGGCGCCCGAGAAGCAGCAGTCGAGGGCCACGAGAACGTTCTTGGCCGGGAGAGCCGCCAGGTCTTGGGAGAGGCTTTTTAAGGAATAGGCCGTGTCCTTGAGGTATTGGGGGTCCCCATCCGAGGGCAGGATATAGGCATCCCCCGAGGCGGGGTCCGGCGCGCCGTGCCCCGAGTAATAGACATAAACCGTCGCGCCGGGGTCCGTGCTCGTCTGATTGCGAAGCCAGGTGACGATCATGGCCTTGATCTGGCTGTAAGTGGCCTGTTCGTCCTCGAGAAACCGGACGTTGCGGTCCTTGTATCCCAGGGCGCGTAGGTAGCGGCGCATGGTCTCGGCGTCCCGGTCGGCGTAAAGCGCGGACGGCAGGGATTCGGAATAATGCTCGACCCCGATCACGACCGCGTAGGCGTGGGGATGCGCGCGGTTCTTGAATCCCGGCTCGTCGACTTCCGAGGGACGCGGGGGCGCCGGCGGACTCATCCCGGAGGACGGGGCCGCCCCCATGGCGAGGTTTCCCGTCACGGCGCTTTCCAAGAGCGAATGGATAAAAGGCCGGTCTTCCGAGGCCGCGAGCGCGGAGGTGGTCACGGCCGCGCCGTGCCCGAGAAGAAGGCGGACCAGCTTCTCGCGCCCTCTTTTGACCGCGGCCAATAGGGGCGTGCCATCCACGGGGCTCGCGGCGTTGGGATCGGCGCCGTGCTCGAGAAGAAGGCGCGCGACCTTGACGGAGCCCGAGCGGGCGGCCAGGATGAGCGGGGTCTCCCCGGAGGCGCTGCGGGCGTTGGCATCCGCCCCATGTTGGAGAAGAAGCTCGATGATGTCCGAGTCGCCGGCCATGGCGGCGAAGAGAAGCGAGGTCATATGATAGGCCCCCCGGGAATTGGGGTTGGCGCCATGGGCGAGGAGGAAATTCACGATATCCGCGCGGCCCATGTAGGACGCCCAGGCGATCAGCGGGCAACGCTCGACGATGAAGGCGCTGCCGCTCGGGCAGTTGACCTTGGCATGGACGTCGCCGCCTTTTTCCAGGAGGAGTTTGACGATGTCGGGATGGCGTTGGTAGGCCGCGATCTCGATAGCGGCCCCTGTCTTGTCGGCGCCGGCCTGGAGGGCGTCCTGGACCTCCTCGGCGTCCCCGGATCTCGCCGCGCCCAGGAGCTCGGAGTTCATCCCCCCGCAACCGGCGGCGGCGAGGAGAGCAACGGAAAGCAACGGAAGGCAACGGAGGGCAGTGGAGGGCAGCGAAAAACCGCTGATAGAAAAAATGGGCGCCCTCCGGAGGGTTTTTTTGCCTTCCGGGGCCTTCCGTTGCTTTCCGGGGCCTTCTGTTGCCACGTCAGTTCAGACTTTTTTGAGCTCGAGGACGAGCTTGCCGACGGTGTCCCGGGCGTCGCCGTAGAGCATGCGCGTGTTGTCGCGGTAGAAAAGCTCGTTTTCGACGCCCGAGAATCCCTTCCCCTGCCCGCGCTTCAGGATGATGACGGTCTTGGCGTTCTCGACGTCTAGGATGGGCATCCCCGCCAAGGGGCTTCCCGGCCGGTGAGCCGCGGGGTTGACCACGTCGTTGGCGCCGATCACGAGGGCGACGTCGGTCGTCGCGAACTCGGAGTTGATCTCGTCGCGGTCGAAAAGGCGGTCGTAAGGGACGTTCGCCTCGGCCAAGAGCACGTTCATGTGTCCCGGCATGCGCCCGGCGACGGGATGGATCGCGAACTTAACCGTCGCGCCCCGGGCCTCGACGGCGTCCATGAGTTCCTTGACCTTGTGCTGGGCCTGGGCGACGGCCATGCCGAAGCCGGGGACGATCACGACTCGTGACGCGTAGGCGAGCGCCACGGCCGCGTCCGAAAGCTCGATGGGCTTCAGGCTCCCCTGGACCTCCGATGTTTGCTCCGCCGCGCCAAAGGCTCCGAAAAGGACGTCTCCCAGGGAGCGATTCATGGCCTTCGCCATCAGAAGGGTCAAGAGGGTTCCCGCCGCGCCCACGAGGATTCCGGAGACGCCCATCGCGGCATTGCCGACCGCGAAGCCCTCCGCCGCGACGGCAAGCCCGGTGAGGGCGTTATAGAAGGAGATGACGACCGGCATGTCCCCGCCGCCGATCGGGAGCGTCATCAAAAGGCCGAAGAGAAGGCCCAGGGCCAGGAAGGGGACGACGCAAGAGCGGTCGCCGGAGTGGAGGAGGACGCCCGCGCAGAGCAGGGAAGCGGCGAGGACAAGGATGTTGCCGGGCTTTTGGAGGGGGTAGATCACGGCGCGGGAGCGCATCCAGCCTTGGAGCTTGAGGAAGGCGATGACGCTTCCCGAAAAGGAGATCGTCCCGATAAGCCCTCCCAGGACGGACAGCGGCGCCGAGAGCGGGGCCCAGCGGGCCCTCAACAGCTCGATCGCGGCGATCGCCGCCGCGGCGCCGCCGCCCATGCCGTTATAGATCGCGATCATCTGGGGCATGTCGGTCATCGGCACCTTCCCCGCGAGGAGCCAGGCCGGCGCGCCTCCTGCGGCGACGGCCGCGAGAATAAGACCCAGATGTCCCAGGCCGGGCGTCAAAAAGGCCGCCAGGGTCGCCGCGATCATGGCGGCCCCGGCCCAACGGATGCCGCCTTTCGCCGTGGCGGGGTGGCTCATGCGCTTTAAGGCCAAGATGAAGAAGAGGACGGCGGCGAGGTAAACCGGCGGATCGAAGCGCGCGAGCATTCCCACGCTATCGGACCCCGGGCGCGCCCGGCTTTTTCTTTCCAGACTCGAACATGTCGAGCATCCGCGCGGTCACGGCGTAGCCGCCCAGGACGTTCGCCGAGGCGAGGGCCACGGCGAGAAAGCCGATCGACGTCTCAAGCGGCGTCTGGGCTCGCCCCAGGGCGAGGATCGCTCCCACGAGGACGATGCCGTGGATGAAGTTCGAGCCCGACATGAGGGGAGTATGAAGAAGCGCCGGAACCCGGGCGATGACCTCGAAGCCCGTGAAGGCCGCGAGGATCGCGATATAGAGGCTCGCCCACAGATCGGGGGTCATCGCGCCTCCAAAAGCTGACGGGTCGGCCCGTGCTTGAGCGAGCCCTCGCGGCACAGGAGGGTCGCGTCAAGGATTTCATCTTTCTCCGCCGCGACGATGCGGCCGTCGGAGCCGATCAGGATTTTAAGGAAAGCCTCGATGTTTTTGGAGTACATGTAGCTCGAGTGGTGCGCCAGTTCGCCGGGAAGATTCGTGGGGCCGACGATCACGACGCCGTTCTCCTCGACGCGGCTTCCCGGCTTCGTCAACTCGCAGTTGCCTCCCGACTCGGCGGCGGCGTCGACGACGACGGCGGCGGGCCGCATGCGGCCCACCATGTCGCGGGTGACGATGAGGGGAGCTTTTTTCCCCGGGACATTCGCCGTGGTGACGACGGCGTCCGCCGCCGCGACGGCCGATCCCAGGAGGGCCCGCTGCTTCTCCCTCTCCGCGTCCGTGAGCTCCCGCGCGTACCCTCCGGAACCCGAAGCCTCCACCGGGAGGGCGAGAAACTTGGCGCCCAGGCTCTGGACCTGCTCCGCGGCGGCCGAGCGGACGTCATAGGCCTCGACCATCGCGCCCAGGCGCCGAAGCGTCGCGATCGCCATCAAGCCCGCGACCCCGGCGCCGCAGACGAGGGCCTTCGCCGGCCGTATGGTCCCGAAGGCCGTGGTGAGCATCGGAAGAAAACGGGGGGAGAGCTCCGCCGCGAGGAGAGCCGCCCGGTAGCCCGCGGCGGTCGCCTGGGAGGAGAGGACGTCCATCGCCTGGGCCCGCGAGATGCGGGGCATGAGATCCATGGCGTAGACGGTGATCCCGGCCGCGTTCATGGCGCGGACGGACTCGAGATTGCGGCCGGGATAGACGAGGGAGACCAGGACGCCGCCGGGCTTCTCGTAGGACTCCGCGTCCTCGGGGGTTGGGGGGCCCAGCTGGACGACGAGATCGGTTTTCGCGAATAGCTCGGCTCTGTCGGAGGCCAAGAGCGCGCCGGCCTCCGTGTAGGCCGTATCCGGGAAGAAGGCTCGGGCGCCAGCGCCCCTTTCGACATGGACCTCGAGCCCCGACTTCGCCAGCCGGGCCGCCGTCTCTGGAACGAGAGCGACGCGTCGTTCCCCGGCCGCCGGCTCTTTGGGGACTCCGATTCTCAGGGGCATTCGGACTGAAAACGATTCTATAAAACACTTGCTATGGAAGGCTACCGAAGGCTGGGGAGGTCTGCGGAAAGGTTCTGTAGGAAGGTTTAGGCGCCTTCCGTCGCTGCCTCGCGGAAATGCTCGATCGTCCGGCGCAGGCCTTCCGTCAGGGGAATCCGGGGCTTCCAGCCAAGCCTCCGCTTCGCGAGCCCAATATCGGGGCGCCGTCTCTTAGGATCGTCCGTCGGCAGGGGCTTATTGACGATCGGGGCCTTTGAGCCCGCGAGCCTCCGGATGAGCCGGGCGAGTTCGAGGATCGTGACCTCGTCGGGGTTGCCGAGGTTGACGGGTTCCTGGGGGCCGCGCTCGAGGAGCCGGATGATCCCCTCCACGAGATCCGAGACGTAGCAGAGGCTCCTCGTTTGCGAGCCTTTTCCGAAGACGGTGATGGGGCGTCCGCGCAGGGCCTGGCAGATGAAGTTGGGCACCGCCCGGCCGTCGTTGCGCCGCATGCGGGGACCGTAGGTGTTAAAGATGCGCACGAGTCGCGTATCGACACCGTAATACCGGTGATAGGCCATCGTCATCGCCTCGGCGAAGCGTTTTGCCTCGTCGTAAACGCCGCGGGGGCCGATGGGGTTGACGTTGCCCCAGTAGGACTCGGGCTGGGGGTTGACCAGGGGGTCGCCGTAGACCTCGGAGGTCGAGGCCAGCATGAAGACGGCTTTTTTGTCCTTGGCGAGCCCCAAGGCCTTATGCGTCCCCAGGGCGCCGACCTTGAGAGTCGGGATCGGGAAGCGGGCGTAGTCGACCGGGGAGGCGGGGCTCGCGAAATGGAGCACCGCGTCGAGCTGGCCCGGCACGTGGATGTAGTCGACGACGTTGTGCTTGACGAAGACGAAACGCGGGTTCTGGAAGGAGGCCGAGAGGTTGGAAAGGCGCCCCGTCGAAAGGTCGTCCATCGCCGTCACGTGGTCGCCGCGCTCGAGGAAGCGCTCGACGAGATGGCTTCCGAGGAAGCCCGCCCCCCCGGTGATGAGGAGCCTCATGGACCCCTGGACTCTGGTTGATCGGGGCGGCCGACGCCGACGTAGGAGAGCCCGGCCCGCCGGGCCTTCCCGGGGTCGAGGAGGTTCCGGCCGTCGAGGAGGAGGGGATTGCGCATGAGTCCGGCGATCCTTTTCAAATCCAACTCCGCGTATTCGGCCCATTCGGTGATGATCGCGAGGGCGTCGGCGCCCCGGGCGCAGTCGTAGGGGCCCCGGCAGAACTTGACGCCCTTGAACTCCTTGAGCGCCCGGGCTTTCGGCATCGCCACGGGATCGTGCGCCTGGACGCGCACCCCGCGGCTTCGCAGCGCCGAGGCGATCTCGAGGCTGGGGGCGAAGCGCAGGTCGTCGGTCTTGGGCTTGAAGGAAAGCCCCAAGAGGCCCACGGTTTTTCCCTCGAGATTCCAGAGACGGGCCTCGACCTGCCTCGCTACCCAGCCCTTCTGGTGCTCGTTGATCGACTGGACCGCCTTGAGAAGGGCGAAGTCGTAGCCTTTTTTCTTCGCGATCCAGTGGAAGGCCTCCAGATCCTTGGGAAAACAGAAGCCCCCGAAGCCGATGCCGGGGCGCAGGAACTGATGGCCGATGCGGCGGTCGAGCCCCATGCCGCGCGCGACCTCCGCGACGTCGGCTCCTGTTTTCTCGCAGAGTTCGGCGACGGCGTTGATGAAGGAGATCTTGGTCGCCAAAAACGAGTTGGAGGCGTGCTTGATGAGCTCCGCGGATTTCGGATCGACGACGAGGATCGGCGCCGCGAGCGGGGCATAGAGCTCGCGCATGAGTTTTTCCGCCCTCTTCGAGGAGGCTCCGATGACGACGCGGTCGGGCTTGAGGAAGTCTTCCACGGCGGAGCCTTCGCTCAGGAATTCGGGGTTGGAGACCACGTCGTAGGGGACGCGCTTCTTGTTCCATCGCTCGACGGTTTGTTTGACCCAATGGCAGGTCTCGACGGGAACGGTGGATTTCTCGGCGATGACGAGGTAGTCCTCCATGTGCCGCGAGATCTCCTCGGTCACGTGCTCAACGGCGGAAAGGTCGGCCGAGCCGTCGGAGCGCGGGGGGGTTCCCACGGCGATGAAGACGACCTGGACCCGCCCCGAGGGGAGCCGCAGGCCGTCCTTGACCCGCCGCGCGAAGCGCAGAAGCTTCTTCTTGACCGCCCGGGAGAAAATGTCGGGCAGGCCCGGCTCGAAAATAGGGACCGTGCCCGAGCGCAGGGCCCGGAGCTTGTGGGCGTCGGACTCGACGAGGACGACCTCATGGCCCAGGGAGGCGAGGCAGGCGCCGGTGACCAGCCCGACGTAGCCGGCGCCGACGACGCAGACCCGCATCTAGCTAAGGCTGAAAATTAAGGGAGGCGCCCAGGCCGACGAAACTCTGGTCCGGCAGTCCGATCTGGGTGTAGCGCTCGTAGTAGGCGCGGAAGCTCAGCATCATGAGATTGACGTCGCAGCCCGCCGTGTAGGCGCCGGAGGGCCGCTCCTGGGCCGCCGCGCTTAAAAATGTCGTATGGGCGTAGTCGAGGTAGGGCGTGACGTAGGGAATCATCCCCATCGAGAGCTTGAAGTTGGCCGAGAAGTCGGGGAAGCCTTGGATCTCCTGGTTGATGCCGGGAAGGATTTCAACCGCCAGGGGTTGGAGGAGCGGGTCGGCGAGGTTGCCGCTGTAGACGGACTTCGTGATGTCGACGCTGAGCAGATTGTCGAAGAAGGCGGCGGCGGCGTCGGCGCGGAGGTTTGTCTGGCCGATGGGCTCGCTTCCGGTCGATTGCGCGCCGAAGCCGCTGACGTCCGCGCTGTGGTCCCAATAGCCGACGCCGGCGCCGACGAGGAATCCCGAGAGCCCGGCGGGCGGGGGCGTCCAGCCCCAAGGCTGCCAGGAGGCGCTGGCGTCGTGGAATTGCTGGAGGCGCTGGACCTTGCCGGAGCCGGGGACGAAGCCCAGGACGCCATGGATGCCGACAAAGCGGTTGCTGTAGTGGTCTCCGTCGCTGCGTGGGGTCGCTCCGCCATGGATGCTGAGGCCGAAATCCGCCGTGTCGTAGGCCGCGCGGATGGCGTAGGTTTTGTACCCGACGTCCCCGGTCAGGTCGGAGTGGTAGTCGTAGTAGCTGGGCGTCACGTGGAAGGCGCCGCCGAAATCCACGGAGGCGTCGGTTCCCGCGTAGGAATGGCTCCCCATCGTCTGGCTGATGTCGGGGTTGATGTAGAAGGCTCGGGCCGGCGCGGCCTCCGAGAGGACCGCGATGACGAGGATGAAGAGATGTTGTGGTTTCATGGGATATACTTGGAGAATCATACATAATCGCGTGGCGTCCGGGCTCTCAAAAGGTATGATAGAAGGCAGGAAGCCCGACCCCATGACGCCGCTCGAACGGATCGAAGGCTCGAAGGCCGCGATCGGGATCGTGGGCCTGGGCTATGTGGGGCTCCCCCTCGCGGCGGCCTTCGCCGAGCGGGGTTTCTCCGTGACGGCCTTCGAGTCGGATGCCGCGCGCGCCGCGTCGCTGCGGGCCGGGAGGAGCTATGTCCCCGACGTTCCCTCGGAACGCCTGAAGCCGCTCGTGCAGGCCGGCGCCTTGCGCGTCGCGAGGGGGCCGGCCGATTTCGCCAAGCAGGATGTCGTCGTCTTCTGCGTCCAGACGCCCTGGCGCAAGACCCAGGAGCCGGACATGGGCCCTCTCGTGTCGGCGGCGGCCGCGGCGGCGCGCCACCTCAAGCGCGGCTCGCTCGTGATCGTCGAGAGCACGACGTGGCCCGGGGCGACCGAGGAGATTTTAAAGCCCGTCCTCGAGGGGTCGGGGTTGGAAGCCGGGAGGGATTTTCATCTCGCCTTTTCCCCCGAGAGAATCGACCCGGGCAACCCCCGCTACGGGCTTGCGAACACCCCGAAGGTCGTGGGCGGCCTCGACGCCGCCGCGACGAGGCTGGCCGCCGCCCTTTACTCGAGGATCGTCGAACGCGTCGTCCCGGTATCCTCCGCCCGGGCGGCGGAGCTCGTCAAGCTCCTCGAGAACTCCTTCCGCGCGGTCAATATCGCGCTCGTGAGCGAAATCGCCCGGATCTGCCGGGCTCTGAAGCTCGACGTCTGGGAGATCATCGCGGCCGCCGCGACGAAACCCTTCGGCTTCATGCCCTTCTACCCCGGCCCCGGAATCGGAGGCCACTGCATCCCGAAGGATCCCAAGCTCCTCGCCTGGAAGATGAAGAGCCTTAATTTCGAGGCGCGCATGGTCGAGCTCGCCTCCGCTATCAACGCTTCCATGCCGCAGTACGCCGCGGACCGCCTCGCCGAGGCCCTCAACGACCATCAAAAGCCTCTCAAGGGAAGCCGCGTCCTGATCCTGGGCGTGGCGTACAAGCCCGGCGTTCCGGACGTCCGGGAGTCCCCGGCCTTGGACGTGATGACGCTCCTGTTGCGAGCCGGGGCGAAGGTGGCCTACCACGATCCTTATGTCCCGGCGGTCGAGGCCGGAGGGCGCCGATTCAAGAGCGTCGGCCTGACGGGCGCCGCGCTGTCCCGCGCGGACGCGGTCGCGATCCTCACGGCGCACCCGGACGTCGACTACGAGCTCGTTTTTAAGCGCGCCAAGCTTCTTTTCGACGCGCGCAACGCCCTCCCCAAGCGCAAGCGCCCGGGCCTCTACCGTCTGTGAGCGAAGCGCTCGATCTCATCCGGCGCCTGCGGCGAGAGCGTTCTCTGGAGGCGCTGTTTTTCGCTCTCGTCGAGCGTTCCGTTCCCGAATCCGAGCGCGCGGAGGCCTTGGCCGAGGCGCGCGCCCTGGCCGCGGAAAGCCGCGTTCCCGCCCCGGCGGTGCTCCAGTCGATGGCCGAGGGCCTGATGGTGGTCGACGAGCAGGGCCATATTCTCCTTCTCGAGGCGCCGCCCGAAGCCGAGCCGGCCCAACCGGACGCCGCGGGGGCGGTCACGGCCGAGGGAGAGAGGGAGCTCGCCCATCTCGAGCGCGATTTCGTCGCGCGCGTGACCCACGACCTGCGGGCGCCCTTGACCTCCATCCGCGCGGCGCTCGAGATCCTGGAGGGGGAGCGCAAGGAGTCCCTCACGGAGGCCGAAAAGCGGCTCCTGGACACGGCGCTCGGCAACGCGGATCGCCTCGCCGCCATGATCAACACGATCCTTGACTTCTCGAAGATCGCCGAGGGCCAGATGTCGGTCAACCCGGCCAAGGAAGACGCCGCCGCGATCGCCCGCGAGGCCCGGGACTGCCTGGCTCCCTGGGCGAGGAAAAAAAGGATCGAGATCGAGCTGTCCGCGGCGGAGGGGCTGCTCCCTGTCGCGGCCGACAGGCTGCGCATCGTCCAGGTCCTCGTCAATCTCCTCTCCAACGCCATTAAGTTCACTCCCGTGGGCGGCAAGATCGCGATGTTTGTCGGGCCGGAGCCCCGGGCGCCGGAGAAGGCCGCGCTCTTCTCGGTTTCCGACAACGGCCCCGGCATCCCCAAGGAGAGTCTCGGCAAGCTCTTCGAGAAGTTCTCCCAGGCCCCGAGCCCGCACGCCGCCGCCGGCACGGGACTCGGCCTGGCGATATCGAAGGCGCTTGTCCACCTGCACCAGGGCCGCATCTGGGCGGAGAGCGAGGAGGGCCGGGGGGCGGTTTTTTCCTTCACGATTCCCTTCTGGACGGCTTCGTCCTGATCTAAAACTGCCGGGCGAGCACGTAGGCGCCGACCGCCGCCGCCCCCGCCCTCCGGAGCGTCCGGGCGCATTCCTCGAGCGAAGCGGTCGAGGTCGCGACGTCGTCGATGAGGAGAAAGCGGCGGCCATGGATCGCGTCCGCCGGCAGCGCGGGCTCGAAGGCGTCCGAGACGGCCTCCTTCCTCTCCTCGCGAGTCAGGCTCACGAGCGGCATCGTGCGCCGGGATCGGCGCAGAGCATGGACGATCGGGAGGCCCGTCTCCCGGAAAAGGCCTCGCGCGAGCAGCTCCGCCTGGTTGTAGCCGCGCTCCCGCAGCCGCCGCCAATGAAGAGGCATGGGAACCGCCGCCTCGAAGTCCGAGATCTCGGGATAGTCGGCGAAACGCCCTCCCATGGCCGAGCCCAGCTCGAGGGCGGCCCGCTGGTGGCCCAGGTATTTGAAGGCCCGGATCGCCGAGACGGCCGCGTCGCGATAGGCGTAGAGCGCGACGATGGGGCGGCAGGCGCGCTTCTTGCCGCGGCAGGGCGGGCATTCGGGGCGGCTTCCGGAGAGCGGCGAGCCGCAGGAGAGGCAGAATGGCCGGTGGATCGGGCTTGTTTCCTTATGGAAGCAGTTCCGGCAAAGGCCCCCGCGGCTTTCTTCCTTAATATCCCGCAGGCAATGGGCGCAGCTTTCCGGCCAAAGCCATCGGCCGAGAAGCTTTCCGAAAAGCGCCAGGTCCATACCTTTATAACGGTTGACCCCCCTAAAAAGTTCCCGGAGAGGGGGCAAGTCTTGACTTGGGACAGGTTGCCCGCCTACCGACGGGGTGTCTCAAATCAAGACTTGCCCCCTTCTTCAAGGCGGAGCTCGCGGCGATCGAGAAGGGCTACGGCGCGCGCGCCGATCGTGACATTCGACACCGAGACGAAGCACCTGACGGACGCGATCAAGATGGCGGCCTACCGTGCGGAGACGGCGCTGGTGGGGATGCTCAACGACGAGGCGTACGCGCGGACAGAGGATGAGGAGCGCGCCTTCGTGCGCGAGGTCCTGCTCGCGCCCGCCGACGTGCTGCCCGACGCGGAGAAGGGAGAGCTGCGCGTTCGGATTCACGGCCTGGCGAATCCGCGTAGCAACGCGACGCTGAGGCATCTGTGCGCGGCGCTCAATGAGACCGAGATCACGTACCCAGGGACCTGGCTGCGGCTGCGGTGCGGCTGTGTTACGAGGCCCTGGATGATGCATCGAATATGGGCAGGGGTCAGGAGTCCTGAAGTTATGGAACAGGTTTGGTTTCGGCCTCGGCGTGAAGGAAATGCTGGCGCTATGCGCGCTGCCCGGCGCGCGTCAGGCGGCAGTCTGATGACGCACGACACCACAGCCAGCGGAGCATGCGCGACTGCGCCCGGACAGAGTAGTCCGCGCGGATCTTCCCATTATTTGGCATCCCCGGGTAAAATTCCCGAGACCTGGGTCATGCACCCCCTTGAGTGTGGCATTGTGATAGTTCCAAGGAAGGTGTTCTTGCTACTATGAGATCGGGCGGCAATATTGGCGTATGAAGAAAGCGCTGGTCAGCATCATCGTCCCGGTCCATAACGCCCCGGCGCAGACGCGGGCTTGTCTGGACAGCGTCCGACGGAATACGCGAAAGCCCTACGAGCTTATTGTCGTCGATGATGCGTCGGGGCCCGCGACCGCCGGGTTTTTGGATTCTCGTGAAGGCATCAGGCTTATTCGCAATAAAAAGAATCTCGGCTTCGCCCGATCCGTGAATGCGGGCATGCGGGCCGCCAATGGCGATTATATTGTCTGGCTTAACAGCGACGCGATCGTGACCACGGGCTGGCTCGACGCGATGCTGGCGTGCGCGCGCTCGGATCGTCAAATCGGCGCCGTCGGCCCGGTGACGAACGATGCCAAGAGCCCGCAGGCCATAGTTGATATACCCCGGGATTTTTCGCTGGGGAACGGCCGGGTGGACGCGCTGGCCGCTCTCTGGGCGCGGCATCACGGGGGGAGTTTCCAGACGACGCATCGTCTTACCGGATTTTGTCTGCTCCTGAAGCGCCATGCCGTGCGTGCGGTTGGCGCTGTCGACGAGCGCTTCGGGCGGGGGTATGCCGAGGATTTGGATTATTGCTTGCGGTTGATTCAGGCCGGCTATCGTCTGGCAATCGCCAAGGGAACGTTCGTTTATCATCAAGGGCGCGCCAGCTTTTCCGCCGTGGGAGACGCGGAACGCATGGACGAGAAGGCCCGGCGGCTTTTCGTCGAGAAGTGGTGCCGGCTGACGCTCATGTTCATGAACCAGTTCAACGAGGATTTAAAGGAGCGCCCGCGCCCCTCCGCTATGGAGATGCTTGGCAGGCGCGCTCGGCGGTCCGGCGGCCGTTCTTCGCGGACGCGGAAATAAGATGCGGGTTTCGGCTCCTGTTGTCTTGGTCGACAGTGGCGGCAACTTCTTTAACTCGTTTCAAGTCGCACAAGGCATCGCCGGGGCCACCTTGCGGAATTGGGCCTTGCGCGACGAGGACATTAGAAGCCGATACCCGTCAAGCCCCTGGTGTTCGGACCTTCCCATGGGATTTCCGACATCGTTGCGGCCAT
>DAHVWT010000129.1 GCA_027327915.1 Elusimicrobiota bacterium | reverse complement strand
CGGCGAACCTCTGATGAGCAGCACGCTTTGGCTGCCCGACGATCCGGCGCCGCTCACCTCGGGGCGTCAGATCCTCGAGCGACTCGAGCATGACATCGACGCGGTGCTCGACGGGGGGGATTGCGGGGTGGACCCGACGACCGTGGTCGATCTGTCCGTTGTTCCGGCAACGATCATCAGAGTGGGGAAGGGGCCGTTGGCCGCGATCGGGGCGGCCGGCCGGGCGAGCCACCCTTCGGCGTGAATCGTCGGAGGCCGGCGCGGACACGGTATACTGAACGTTTAGAAATGCGAGAAGCGGTCCGATGAGCACTCCCAACCCCGGCGGGCGCGTACTGTCCGGCATGCGGCCCACCGGCCGGCTGCACCTGGGCAACTACCACGGGGCGCTTCGCAACTGGGTGCACCTCCAGTACGAGTACGAGTGCTATTTCTTCATCGCCGATTGGCACATGCTCACCACCGGCTACGAGGACACGGCCGCGCTGCCGCAATACGTGCACGAGGTGCTCATCGACTGGCTGGCCGCGGGCCTGAATCCCGGGGTGGCGACGCTGTTCGTCCAGTCGCGCGTGCCCGAGCATGCCGAGCTGCACCTGCTGCTCTCGATGATCACCCCGCTCAGCTGGCTCGAGCGGG
>DAHVWT010000128.1:421-655 GCA_027327915.1 Elusimicrobiota bacterium | reverse complement strand
GCGCTGCGGGGTCGAGATCACCGACAGCGCCTATGTCGCGATCAACATGCTGATCATGACCCGCGCCGGCCGGCCGGCCCTCGAGCGCATCGCCCTGGAGGACACCTTCGTGCGCGGTCTGCACTCGACAGGCGAGCTCGACCCGCAGCGGCGCTTCATCATGCACTTCCCCGAGGAGCTGTCGATCGAGAGCTTCGGCTCCGGCTACGGGGGCAATGCGCTGCTCGGCAAGAA
>DAHVWT010000128.1:0-411 GCA_027327915.1 Elusimicrobiota bacterium | reverse complement strand
GGCGCGCGAGGAGGGCTGGCTCGCCGAGCACATGCTCATCGTTGGGCTCCAAAACCCCAAGGGTGAGACCCATTACGTGGCGGCGGCCTTCCCCTCGGCCTGCGGCAAGACCAACCTCGCCATGCTGATTCCCCCGGAATCGATGCCCGGCTGGAAGGTGTTCACGGTGGGCGATGACATCGCCTGGCTGCATCCCGGCGCCGACGGGCGGCTCTGGGCCATCAACCCCGAGGCCGGCTATTTCGGCGTGCTGCCCGGCACCAACCGCGAAAGCAACCGCAACGCCTACGACATGATCCGCCGGGACACCTTGTTCACGAACACCGCGCTGACGGCCGACAACCGCCCCTGGTGGGAAGGGCTGCCCGCCGGCACCCCGCGCACGGACTGGCAGGGACGGCCGTTTGACCC
>DAHVWT010000127.1 GCA_027327915.1 Elusimicrobiota bacterium | reverse complement strand
ATCCGTGAGGTGGGGGAGGGACGCGTGATCGAGAAGGGCCTGTCCGGCTGTCAGGGTGAGATGCAGTCCCACCCCGAGACGGGGAAGGCGTCGGGCGCGGGCGATGGCGTCGGCGGAGGCGGGCCCGCCGACCATGAGGCTGGCACAGGTGAGAATTCCCGTGCGGTGTGCTTCTTCGACCGCTTCGTTGATCTCGAGGCTGAGCCCGAAATCATCGGCCGTGACGATGAGCGTCCTTCGCGGCGTCGTCGGCTGAGCCGTGGCCGGCCCGGTCACGGAAGTGAGAGACTCAGAGCGCCGCGTGTCGCTCACGAAGGAAGCGGGCGAACTCCAGCCCTTCGCGCAAGCGCCGTTTCATCATCTCGGGGCTGCGCAGCATCTCCCCGACAAGCTCGGCGATCTTGCTCGGGCGAAAGTAGAAACGCTTGTAAAACGTGGCGACCGATTCGAAGATTTCCTTATGGTCGAGATGCGGGTAGCTCAGAGGAATGAGCTGAAAGCCGTTGTCGCTGACCAGGCGGTCCGCCTGACTCAGGTCGAGCCAGCCGTTCTCGACCGCTTCACGGTAAAGACGCGTGCCGGGATAAGGAGCGGCGAGGGACACCTGAATGGTGTGCGGGTTGATCTCTTGGGCGAAACGGATGGTCTCCTGAATCGTCTCGCG
>DAHVWT010000126.1:355-686 GCA_027327915.1 Elusimicrobiota bacterium | reverse complement strand
GCCATCGGTGTGTTGAAATCATCATCCATGGCTTCGACAAAACGGCGCTCATACTCGCCGCCTGCCGTGCCGGCCTTCGCGTCCACTCCTTCGAGCGCGGCGTAAAGCCGGGCGAGCGACGCCCGCGCCGCAGCAATCGCGTCTTCCGAGTAGTCGATCGGGCTGCGGTAATGACTCTGAAGCAGGAAGTAACGCAGCGTTTCCGGCTGATGCCGCGTCAACGCGTCCCGGATGGTCAGGAAATTACCCAAAGACTTGGCCATTTTCTGGCCGCCCACCTCCACTGGGCCGTTGTGCATCCAGAGATTCGCGAAGTGCTCCCCGGTCGCGG
>DAHVWT010000126.1:0-345 GCA_027327915.1 Elusimicrobiota bacterium | reverse complement strand
CTCTGGGCGATCTCGTTTTCGTGGTGCGGAAATCTGAGGTCGGGGCCGCCGCCATGAATGTCGAAATGGGGCCCCAGGCACTCGACAGACATCGCGGAGCACTCGATATGCCAGCCGGGACGGCCCGGACCCCACGGCGAAGCCCACGACGGCTCTCCCGGTTTTGCAGCCTTCCATAACGCGAAATCCAGCGGGTCCTCTTTGCCCTCGCCGGGCTGGACACGGGCACCGGCGCGCAGATCGTCGATTGACTTGCCGGAAAGCGCCCCATAACGCGGGAACGCTCGCACGCGGTAGTAGACGTCGCCTTTCGCCGGATATCCATAACCCTTTGCGATCAGGGTC
>DAHVWT010000125.1 GCA_027327915.1 Elusimicrobiota bacterium | reverse complement strand
CAGCCAAGCGGCGCTGCTCGACATAGTGAACAAGACGAGCTCGCGCCACATCGTGACCGTCGAAGACCCCATCGAGTACGTCCACCCCCAGCGCAACTGCGTGGTGCACCAACGTGAGGTCGGATCGGACACGCAAAGCTTCGCCGTGGCATTGAAGTCCGTCCTCCGCCAGGACCCAGACGTGATCCTGGTGGGCGAGATGCGCGACCTGGAGACGATCTCGACCACCATCACCGCCGCCGAGACGGGGCACCTCGTCTTCGCCACCGTGCACGCCGGCAGCGCCCCCGAGGCGGTGGACCGCATAGTGGACTCCTTCCCGCCCGAGTCCAAGGCCCTGGTGCGTGCCCAGCTGGCGGCCTGCCTATCAGGCATCGTCTGTCAGACCCTGATCCCCTCCGCCGACCGCCCGGGGGAGCGCCAGGCGGTAGCCGAGGTCTTAGTGATGCACGACGCCGCCCGGGCGCACATACGCTCCGGCGACACCCACCAGTTGCGGAACGACTACCGCTTGGCCGAGCTCGGCTCGATGAGCCTCGACCAGGCCCTGGCCGAGGCCGTGGCGCTCGCCAAACTGGCGGGGCTAGGCCCAGTCGACCAGGCCCTGGCCAAAGCGGCCATGGCCGGGCGCTTCTCCGACGGCGACCTGGCTTCGGTTCTTGCCTACGGGCGCAACGCAGCCGAGGGGGAGGCCAAG
>DAHVWT010000124.1 GCA_027327915.1 Elusimicrobiota bacterium | reverse complement strand
TGTTCGGCGGGCGTGTCTCGAGCCGCACGACGTGCGGCTGGCGCAACTGCAGCTCCGCGGAGTCCTCGATGGTGACGATCCGCTCGGTGGGCGGAATGAACCCGGAGAGAATGTTGAGCAGCGTGGTCTTGCCCGCGCCCGTGCCGCCGGAGACCAGGACGTTGAGCCTGGCGCGAACGATCGCGCTCAGGATGTCCGCGAGCGGTCGTGTCAGGGAACCGAGGTTGATGAGATCGTCGATGGTGAGCATGTCCGCCGCGAAGCGGCGGATGGACAACGACGGGCCGTCGATGGCGAGCGGGGGGATGATGGCGTTGACGCGCGAGCCGTCCTTCAGGCGTGCATCGACCATGGGCGAGGACTCGTCGACGCGCCGGCCCACCGCCGAGACGATGCGATCGATGATATTCATCAGATGCGCATCGTTGTTGAAGCTGACGTCCGTGAGCTCGAGGCGCCCGTGGCGCTCCACGTACACCCGGGCGGCGCCGTTGACCAGGATGTCGGAGACGGTCTTGTCGGCGAGCAGCGGCTCGAGGGGTCCCAGGCCGAGCACCTCGTCCTCGATGCGCCGCACGATCCGTTGCCGGGAGGCGAGGCTGAGGGGCAGCTGCTGCTCGCTCATCAGCCGCTCGCAGATCTGGCGGATCTGATGCCGGGCATCCTTGTCCTGCAGTTCCCCGATGAGCGACAGGTCCATGACCTTGAGCAGCCGCTGGTAGATGAGATCCTTGCTC
>DAHVWT010000123.1 GCA_027327915.1 Elusimicrobiota bacterium | reverse complement strand
CGCCGTGATGGGCCCCAACGGGTCGGGCAAGAGCACCCTGGCCTATGTGCTCGCCGGCCGTGATCCCTACCAGGTGACCGCCGGGCGGGTCCTCTACGACGGTGCCGACCTGCTCGCCATGACCCCCGAGGAGCGCGCCGCGGCGGGGGTGTTCCTCGGCTTCCAGCACCCCGTCGAGATCCCCGGCGTGCCCACCATGTACTTCCTGCGCACGGCGCTCAACGCCCAGCGCCGCTCCCGCGGCGAGGAGGAGCTCGGACCGGTCGAGTTCCTCGCCCTCGTCGACGCAAAGCGCCGACTGGTGGACATGGACCGCACCCTGTTGGACCGTGCGGTCAACGACGGGTTCTCCGGCGGGGAGCGCAAGCGCAACGAGATCCTCCAGATGCTCATGCTGGAGCCTCGCCTGGCCGTCTTGGACGAGACCGATTCGGGCCTCGACATCGACGCCCTGCGGGTCATCGCCGCCGGTGTCTCCTCGCTGCGGGCCCCGAACCGCTCGGCGGTGCTCATCACCCACCACCAGCGCCTGCTGGAGCACCTGATCCCTGACCGGGTGCACGTGCTTGCCGGCGGGCGGATCGTCCGTTCCGGCGGAGCCGATCTCGCCGCCGAGCTCGAAGCCCACGGCTACGCGGGCCTCGACGACCCGGGCGTCGAGGCCTTCCCCGTCTCGACCGCCACTGCCCGATGAACGCCGTCACCCGCCCGGCGACGGCGCGCAGGCCACCGTCGGGCACGGATTCCGGGCTGGCGGC
>DAHVWT010000122.1 GCA_027327915.1 Elusimicrobiota bacterium | reverse complement strand
ATCAAGTCGTCGGCTTCGATGTCGACACCCATGCGGTCCAAGGTCTTGTCCAATATGGGGCCGAAGGGGTCGCCAGTCTTGAAATCATGACCCGGCGACTCGCTCCTCCAAGGACGCTCTGGCTGATGGTCCCCGCCGGCCGGGTCGACAGCCTTCTGGAGGAACTAGTTCCACTGCTCGAGCCCGGGGATACGGTCATCGACGGTGGAAACTCCTTCTATCGGGATGACCAGCGCCGCTCCAAGGAGTTGGCCACGAAGGGCATCGAATACATGGATGTCGGAACCAGTGGTGGGATTTTCGGCCTCGAACGCGGCTATTGCCTTATGATCGGAGGAACACAGAACGCATATGCCCGGCTGGAACCCATTTTTGCAGCTCTTGCGCCAGGCGCGAAAGCTGCCGGCCGGACTCCCGCCCGGACCGGGCAGGAGCCAACCAGTGCCGAAATGGGTTACCTCCTGTGCGGGTCCAGTGGCGCTGGCCATTTCGTCAAAATGGTCCACAATGGAATTGAGTACGGCCTGATGTCCGCCTACGCCGAAGGTTTCAACATCCTGCGTCACGCCGACGTCGGCACTCGCCCGCTCGTCGCCACCGATGCCGAAACCAGCCCCCTCCGTGACCCTGAGGCCTACCGCTACACGCTTCCCGTATCCGAAATTGCCGAACTCTGGCGGCGAGGGAGCGTGATCTCGTCCTGGTTGCTGGATCTCGCGGCCGATGCACTCGTCCGGGATGGGGAACTGCAATCTTTCCATGGCCGCGT
>DAHVWT010000121.1 GCA_027327915.1 Elusimicrobiota bacterium | reverse complement strand
GCCGCCTGCAGGCACGAGGACTCGTCGATCGAAGTGTTCGACACTTCCTGCTTCTCCGGCGAGTACATCACGGGAGATGTCACGCCACAGTATCTGGAGCGTCTGCAGCGCGAGCGCTCCGATGAGGCCAAGCGCCGCAGCCGCGACGGGCGCGGTCCATTGAAACTCGTGCACGGTGGCTGAGTGCGCCGCAACCGCGGGAGCCCGCGGGGCGCTGCTGGTCGAGTTGCTTCGGGCGGGGCTCGAGCGGGTTGACGGCCGGCGGTGCGTGCGTGCGGCGCTCGCCGCGGAACCGCCCGGACGCTTTGCGGCGGCCGCGATCGGCAAGGCCGCGCTCGCCATGACGCTTGGCGCTCAAGAGGCGCTCGGTGGCTCGCTCGAGCGGCTGCTGCGCCATTGGCGCGACAGCGCCGAGGACGAGCAGCCGGACCTCAAGGCACTGTACATGGCGGGCCTCACCCTGCAGCGGATGGCCGGCGGCGGTCTCAACGACCAGCTGGCCGGCGGCTTTTACCGCTACTGCACCGACGACCGATGGTTGATTCCTCATTTCGAGAAGATGCTCTACGACAACGCCTGGCTGCTCGCAGTCTATGCGGAGGCGTACGTGGCTACCGGAGACGTCTTTTATGCGAACGCCGCGGATCATACCGCCGGGTGGTTGCAGGCACAGATGCAGTCCGCCGAGGGCGGGTATTACTCGAGTCTCGACGCGGACGCTGCGGGGCAGGAGGGCGCATACTACGTGTGGGATCGTGAAGAGGTGGGTTCGCTCCTTACGGCAGAGGAAAACGCCGCGTTTTCACTGCGCTATGGGCTGGATGCTCCGGCGAACTTCGAGGGCACTTGGCATCTGCACGCGGCACGCTCCGTGGAGGACGTCGCGCAGCAGTTGC
>DAHVWT010000120.1 GCA_027327915.1 Elusimicrobiota bacterium | reverse complement strand
GGCGGACCTTGTGGGCCGCCTGGCCACCATCGCGCTTGCCAGCTTGCAAGCCCAGGTAGAGGCCGGGGCAGCGGCAGTGCAGATCTTCGAAAGCTGGGGCGGGGCGCTCTCGCCGGCAGACTACCGGCGCTACCTTCTGCCCGCGCTTCGGGCGCTCCTGGACGGCTTGGCCCCTTTGGGCGTGCCTCGAATCGTCTTCGGGGTCTGCACGGGCGAGCTGCTCGCGCTCTTCTCCGAGGCTGGAGCCGACGTCGTCGGCGTGGACTGGAGGGTACCTCTAGACGTAGCCCGGCGCCGGCTCGGGCCCGGCGTGGCCCTGCAGGGCAACCTCGACCCTGCCGCCTGCCTAGCCCCTTGGGAGGTACTGGCGCGACAGGCACGGGAGGTGCTGGCAGCGGGCGGGCCGGCAGGCTACATCTTCAACCTGGGCCACGGCATCCTCCCTGCCACTGACCCCGACCAGGTCGCCCGGCTCGTCGAGCTCGTGCACGAAGAGACGGCGCGCTGAGCGCCCAGCCGGGGAGGCCGCCGGCAGAGCGAGGGGCCAGGTCCTGGCGGGGTGTCAAGCCTTCCCCCAGGCGGCCGCCATTTCACCCGGCCCTGAGAACACCCCCGCCGCCGGGCTGCGCCTCGAGAGCACGTGGTCGGCGATAACAACCGCGGCCGCCGAGTAGGTGCTCAGCTGCCTACCCGGGAACCGTACGCACTCGGGATGTGCGCAGCCCGTCCAGTAGGCACCGGAGGGGTGGCGCAGGTGGCGAGTCCAGTCCAAGAGTTCCGCCGCCTCGGTCGCGAAGCCGGCCCGCCGCGCAGCGATCGCGAACTCAGCCGTCTCGGCCGCCGTCACCCAGTACCGGTCCGAGACGCAACGCACGCCGAGCCTCGGTTCGACGAACTCCTGCCAACGGTCAAGCACCCGCC
>DAHVWT010000011.1 GCA_027327915.1 Elusimicrobiota bacterium | reverse complement strand
GAAGCGCTCGTAGAGATTCCCTCCGTACCAGGCCATGAAGAACTCGGTCGCGTAGGCAAGCAGGATGACGGAACCGGTGAAAAGAGTCACCTTCCCCATCACTTCGATGTGATCGATGGTAATGTAGTCCTCGTAATGCATCACCTTGCGCGCGATGATCATGAGAAAGAGCACCATCGCGAAGCCGGAGAAGATGGCGCCGATGACGAAGTAAGGCGGGAAAATCGTCGAATGCCAGCCGGGGACGATGCCCGTCGCGAAGTCGAAGCTCACGACGGTGTGAACGGAAAAGACGAGCGGCGTCGCCAATCCCGCGAGCAGCAGATAAAGGAGCTCGTAGTGACGCCAAGTGCTCTGGGCGCCGTCCCATCCGAGGCTCAGCGTGGTGAGAATTTTTTTGCGGAGCCCGGGGACGGCGCGCTGGGCCGCGACGCCGAGGTCCGGCAGAAGCCCCATGTACCAGAAGAGAAGCGAGATCGTGAAGTAGGTGTTGACGGCGCAGAAGTCCCAAAACAAGGGCGAGCGGAAGTTCACCCAGAAGGGTCCCAGGTTGTTCGGATACGGAGCGATCCAGTAGAAAAACCACGGCCTTCCCATGTGGATCAAGGGATAGAGGCCCGCGCACATGACGGCGAAAAGCGTCATCGCCTCGGCCGCGCGGTTGATCGAGTTGCGCCATTTCTGGCGGAAAAGGTGCAAGATGGCCGAGATGAGAGTGCCGGCGTGGCCGATGCCGATCCAGAAGACGAAGTTCGTGATGTCGAAGGCCCAGCCGACGGTCTTATTAAGGCCCCAGGTGCCGATCCCGGTCCATATTTCATCCGTGATCGCGATGGCGCCGCCGAGGAGCATCGTCGCCGTGACGGCGATCGTCAGGAACCAAAGCTTGCCGGGCCCGCGCTCCAGGGGCTCGCAGACGTCCCTCGTGATCTGGGCGGCTGTTTTCTCGCCGCGGATGAGCGGCCAGCGCGACAGCGGGACGGCGGTCGAGTGGGCGTCGCTCATGCGGCCTCATTCCTCACTTTAGTCTGATAGAAGACGGAGGGCCCCGTCCCGAGCTCGGCGAGGACGCGGAACGCTCGGGGGTTTTTCGCAAGCTTCGCGATGCGGCTCTTGGGATCGTTGATGTCTCCGAAAACGATCGCCTGGGTCGGGCAGCTCTGCTGGCAGGCGGACGTCACGTCGCCGTCTTTGACCTCGCGGCCCTCGGTCTTTGCCGTGATTTCCGCGGAGTTGATCCGCTGGACGCAGAACGTGCATTTCTCCATGACGCCCCGAGTGCGGACCGTCACGTCGGGATTAAGCGCCAGATTCTGGATGAGATCGTTGTGCTCGTAATCGAACCAATTGAAGCGCCGGACCTTGTAGGGACAGTTATTCTCGCAGAAACGAGTCCCCACGCAGCGGTTATAGACCTGCATGTTGAGGCCCTCCGAGGAGTGCGAGGTCGCCGCGACGGGGCAGACCGTCTCGCAGGGAGCGTTGTCGCACTGCTGGCACAGCATCGGCTCCTGGGAGACGCGGGGATTCTCCTCCTGCTTCTGGGGAGATCCGCTGTAATACCGGTCGATGCGAATCCAATAGAGATCGCGCTTCTTGCGCACCTCGGCCTTCCCCACCACGGGGATGTTGTTCTCGGCGCGGCAGGCGACCATACAGGCGGAACAGCCCGTGCAGGAATTCAAGTCGATCGCCATCGCCCACTTGCGGCCGGGGTATTTGTGCTTCGGCCACAGCTCGCTTTCCGACTCGACCTCGGGATTTCCCGCAGCGGGGTCCTTCAGATAATCATTGAGCGTCGTCTCGTGGACGATGTTCCTGTTGTAGCCGAGGATCGGGTCTTCTTGGTAATCATAGGTCTGGATCTTCGCGAGGACGACCGTGCGCTCCAGCTTCTGGACGGAGATGCCGGCGCTGCCCCGAAGAGGATAAAGATCGGCGTCCAGGATCGCGTCCTCTTCGATCGGGAAAAGCCGCCGGCGGGGCTCATTGAAAGCGACGGGGCCGGCCGCCTTGCGGCCATGGCCCAAGGCCGCCGCGACAACACCGTCGGCCTGGCCCGGCTGAATATGGGCCGGCAGCTCCGCGACGGCCCCATTGGCGCCCGAAAGCCGCACGATCCGGCCTTCTTCCACACCCAGCCGGGCCGCGTCCGCCGGCGAGAAGGATGCGGCATTTCCCCAGGTGACTTTTGTCACGGGATCGGGCATCTCCTGGAGCCACGGGTTATTGGCCTGGCGTCCATCGAAGAGAGGGACCGAGACAAAGGCATCTAGCTCAAGACTTCCCGCGACGCCGGGCGCGGGACGAACGGCGGCAAGGGCCGCGGCGTTAAATCCCAATCCCTTGGGGGCGGCCGCGGGTTCCTGGAAAGAAACGACGCCGCGCTCCACCGCCTTATTCCAGAAGGCGTCGAAGCTCGTTGCCGGGCAACTCTTCTGCGTCGGGTAAATCTCGGTTTTCCAGACGCCGCGCACGAAATCATGGGCCGACGCCGAGGAGCCGCCCCAGGCGAGGAGCGTCTCGATGATGGAGCGGGAGTTATAGAGGGGCCTGAGAAGCGGCTGCAAAAGACTCGCGACCCCCCACGCCGGCCTCGCGTCCCCCCAGGACTCCAGCGCGTGAGAGAGGGGCAGGGCGTAGCCGCATAGGGCCGCGGTCTCGTCGAGACGGTCGGCCAGGGAAACCATCAGGCGGGGCCGGCGGTCGGACTCGAGGATCTGGCGCAACCCCGCGGCATTCGCCGAATCATAGGCGGGGTTGGAGTCGAGAAAGAGAAGCGCGTCGATCTTCCCCGCGCGCAAATCCTCCTGAAGCTCCGCCATCGCGCGGTCATCCCCGGCGTACTGATAAGAAGGCTTCGAGAGATCAAGCGTCTTCCCGTAGTTGCCGAGGCGCTGATTGATCCAATTGACGAGGACTTGCGCGCCGACGCTCTTGGAGCCGGACACGACCAGGCTCTCGCCGCGCGCGGCGGCAAGCTTGCGGGCGAGCGCCGCGAGCTCCCGGACAGGCACGGAGGTGTTTCCCAGCCGCGACGGGATCTCCGCCCAACCAAGGCGCGTTGCCAGAAGCCTTCCCAATTGCGCGAGTGTCGCGATCTCCTCGGAGGGCTTGAGCCGGACGCGACGATCGGCATTGGCGCCGGTCGGCGACATGCGGCTTTCAAGCTGGACGAAATAAGACATCCGCGATCGCATCTTTTGAGGATCGCGGGCGGCGGCCCAGTCCCGCGAGAATTCGACCGGGGAAAGCCACGTTCCCAGGAAATCGGCGCCGAAGCTCGCGAGAACGCGGGCCTTGTCGAAGTGATAGCTGGGCAACGCGCGAAGGCCATGCGTCTTTTCGTGGGCCTCCAAAATCGAGGACGCCGAAGCGGGATCATAAACCACGTGCCGAACGGCGCCATAGCGGCTCTTCAAAGCCTTTCCGGCGGCGTGGATCGAGGGGCTTGAGATCGTGCGCGTCACGACGACGACATGGCCGCCCTTCTTCGAGATCGAATCGAGCTGGCGGCGAATCTCCGAGTCAACCTTGTCCCAGGAGACCGGACTCCCTTCTAGGAGAGGTTCCTTGAGCCGTGACGAATCATAGAGATCCATGATCGTCGCTTGGCCTCGACCGCAGAGGCCCCCCTGGGAGATAGGATGGTCGGGGTTCCCCTCCATCTTGATGGGGCGTCCCTCCCGGCTCTTAGCCAAGGCGCCGCAGGCCGACTGGCAGCCGCCGCAGGTGGTGGCGTAATAGCGCGAAAGCCCAGGGGCCGTCGTCGCGGGTTGGTCAAGATAGGGGATGATCTTCTCAGGAGCCTCGGCCTTGCCGCAGGCGGCCACGGCCATCCCCGCGAAACTAGCGCTCAGTCCCTGAAGGAACTGACGGCGGGTGATTCCATCACGCCGGTCCTCGGATTCGAGCCGAGCGGCGAGAGCTTCCTTGGACTCCATCTCGGGGTTATTCTGGGGATCGATCATCGTTCATTAGAAATGGCAGTGGTTGCAGTCGGTAGGCCCTCCCGCATGCTTCCAGTAATTAGGAGCCTGGGCCTTGTTCAATCGGTGGCAATCGATGCACCAGCCCATCGTCAAGGGAGCCGCTTGGTGGACGCGCGACATCGTCTCGATCGCGCCATGGCACTCCTGGCATCGGATCCCGTTGGCAATATGGACGCGGTGGCTGAAATGGACGTAATTAGGAAGACGATGGATGCGGTTCCACGCGATGGACTTGGGATGCGGCCCGTTGCGGCTTTCCCAGGCGGCGAGGATCTTCGCGATTTGCGGTGAATCCTGCGTCTCGGTCGTCGTCCGATGAATGACCGCATGGCAGTTCATGCAGACGTTGACCGACGGGACGCCGGCCACATCGCTATTCAAGGCGCCGTGATGGCAGTAGTAGCAGGAAATGCCTAGTTTGCCGGCGTGAAGCTGGTGGGAATAGTCGATCGGCTGGCGAGGCGAGAAGCCCTGCATGAGGTAGCGCGAACCAAAAAACGTTTCGTAGGCGGCCGCCAGAGCCAAAAGAAGGGTCCCCAGAGCCGGCAGGACGAACCCGAAATTCCAGAGGCCGCTCACCCCCGCCAGAAGGACGAAGACGACCGTCAGCCAGGCGATGTTGATATGCGCGAAGCTCTCGTCGGGCATATGGACGTCATGATAAGGCGGCCACTCGGGCGACGGGATCGGGGGCTGGGCGTCGACCGTCTTGAGATAATGCGCGATCTGCCGCGCCTTGGACTTGGAAGCCCCGGCGGCCGAGGCCGCAAGAGGCGCGCCGGCAATCATGGCCGCTCCCACGAAACCGAGGAGGAGGCCCTTCTTGAAGGATTGGGTTCCCGAGCCGGAGCCGCCGGCCGATTGGACGATCGCAGGAGCAAATAGAGGAGAGGAGGATCCGTCCGGCTGGTCCATGCGACCGGCAGCGCGTGTCGACTGGGAGGAATGTCTGGCCGCCGAGGACAGGATAACGGACTTCAGGCTTAACAGAGTTCCGATGCCCGAAAGGATATTTCGGCCGGCCAAGCGGATCGCCTCCCTGCGGCTCAGGACAGAGGTATCGCTTGGTCTGTGAGGGTCCGACTTTGCGCCTGGCGCATCATCACCCATGCTGTGCCGCCATTGTACGCAAAGGATTTTGCGCTTGTCAAATTTTTAGTCTCGTCTCAATGGGAATCTCCGCGCATGCCGCCGCGAAAATGCTAATTTCAAATCATGATCCCCGAAATCAGTTGGCGCGAACTGGCCCTTCTCGTGGGGGTCGGGGTGCTCCTCTTTGGATCGAGGCGCATCCCCGACGCCGCGAAGGCGCTCGGCCGCACCGTCAATGCCTTCAAGAAAGGCCTCCACGAGGAAGACCCGTCCAAAGACGATCCGGAAAAGAAACCCTAGCTCAGCAACAGAAGGCCACGGAAGGCAACGGATGGCCTCCGAGGCTCGGTTTCCGGCGCTGATTAAAGCTCGCCCTGGCTGACGAGCTCTTGGTAGCGCTTGGGGTATTTGGCCTTGAACTCGGAGAGGAGCTTCTCCCGGTGCGCTTTCCACGCGGCGGCGTTGGCGCCGATCTTGCGGTGCACGCCGTCGTAGACGAGAAACTCCCAGATTTTCTTGCCGTCGACGCTCGAGATATTGCAGCCGGGCTTTGACATCATGCGGTGCACGTAGCGGCTCCAGATATGGGCGTCGATATTCCAGATCGCCGGCCGAGCCGAAGCCGTGAAATACTCCGGATGGTCCTTCCTCAGCTTGGCGACAGCGGCTTCCTTGGCGGGAGGGGTCTTCCCTTCCGGCTCGACGAACTGGCTGTTCAAGGGACGGGCCGAGGTGTGGCACTGGGCGCATTTGACGAGAAGGATCTTATACCCATCCCGGATATTGTCCGGATATTTCGCGACGACATCGTCGATTTTGAGCGGCCCCAAATCGTTGGGGTAAGGATTGGCGAGGGCGTTGCGTTTCTCCAGCTCGGCCGGAGTCAAGGGCCTGTCGGCGGCAAGGGTCCTCGTCCATGAAGCCGCAAGCAGCGCCAGCATTCCGGCCGCCAGCAAACCAGCCGCCATTTTTCGCAACGACCAAGTCTTGATTCTCATCTCGATTATGTCCCCCTGATTTAATTATTCCGGCGATATTCAAATTACAAATTCCAACCGCAACGGTCAAATTGAACAGGCTAGTACGCGCCCTTGGCGGAAAGCATCGCCGGCACGGTTTTGAGGATGATCTTCAAGTCGAGCCCCGGCGACCAGTGCTCGATGTAGTAAAGGTCGAGGTCGAAACGCTTCTCATCCGAGACCTCGGAACGCCCCGAGACCTGCCACAACCCCGTGATGCCGGGACGGACATTGAAAATCTTCGTGGCGACGCGCCCATAGCGGCGTTCCAAAGCCGCCATCTCTCCGGTTGCGACCGCAAGCGGCCGAGGGCCGACGAGGGACATCTCCCCCCGCAGGACGTTGATGAACTGCGGGAATTCATCGAGGCTGAACCGGCGCAGCCACCGCCCCACGCGCGTCACCCGGGGGTCCTCCTTCACCTTGAAGTAAAGCCCGTCCTTGCCGGAGGCGCCCTCCTCCCGCAGGCCGTGAAGGCGTCGCTCCGCATCCGCCGACATGGTGCGGAATTTATAAGCGTCAAAGGGGCGGCCGCGGTATCCGATGCGCCTTTGCTTGAAAAGCACGGGACCGCGGGAGTCCCCTTTTATGAGAAGGCCCAGCACAAGCCAGGGGACGGCCCCCGCCGCCAGGACAAGGATGGAGAACGCGACATCGAAGGCTCTCTTGGCGAAAGAATCGACGCCGGAAAGCGAGCAATGCCTGAGCCTCAAGGTCGGGATGCCGAAGGCTTGATCGACCTGGACCTCCCCCATGCGCATCTCCAAGAGGCCTGGCACGATGCGCACGTCGACCCCACCGCCCTCCAGCTCGTCGGCCAAGTCCAAAAGCTCATCGCGATCGAGGCCGCTGTTTGTCAGGAAGAGCTCCGAAACTCCGCATTCCTGGACTTTGCGGCGTATCTCCCCCGGGCCCGTCGGCGGCATCGTCAGGATCCGCCGGTGGTTGAGTTTCGAGAGCTTCGCGGCCAGGGTTTGGCTCGTCCGGTCATCTCCCACGAGAAGCAGCGCCGATTCTCCCGCCAGCGCTCGACGCGCCCGGCTCCACAGCCCTCCTAGGAGACGATGCCCGATCATCAGGCCCGCGAACGCGAAGGGAATCATCACCGCGAAGACCAACCTGGAGTCCGACAGCCGATGATAGAGGAAGCTCAACGCCATCATGGCCGCCCATCCCTGAAGGCATCCTTTCAACAAGCTGAACGCAAGATCTTCCCAGGATACGCTTAGTTCGCGATAAACGTCGGCTCCATACCACAAGATGAACAGCCATACGAAGATGACGGGCGGCAAGAAGCCGGCGTAATAGGCCCAGTTCAGGATATCGCCGTTGGGCAGCGGGAAGAAAGATGTGAAAAATCGCGTATGGAACCTGACGGCCCAGGCGCCATAGAAAGAAAGCCCGAGCGAAAAAGCGTCCAAGGAGATCGCGCTCGCGGCCCACAGGGTGCGCCAGGAAATCTCGGTCCAGGAACGCGCGGCCCCGGGCGGAATCGTCGCTTTGTCGACGGAGGGCATGATTGAAAGCCGAAAACTAAGTAATTATACCGCTTTCGCCGCCGCCGCGTCGCCCTTGAGCGCCGCGTCCGCCACATAATCCGCGAAGGCGAGGCTCGCGGTCATGCCCGGCGAGACGGCGTTGAGGACATGGGTCGAGCCCTCGGCGCGCTCAAGGACGAGGTCGTCGACGAGCCGGCCCGCCGCGTCGACGAGCTGGGCCCGGATTCCCGCCCGCGCGGGCCGCAGGCGCACCGGCCCCGGGGCCCGGACGAGGGAGAGCATTTCCCGCTCGAAGGCCCGGCGGGAGAAGCTCGTGCGCGCGTTTTGCCAGGCGAGGCCTAAAAACGAAGGGCTTAACGCCATGCGCCAGAATTGCGGCCAGGAGAGCATCTCCCCCGCTTCCTTAACAAGGATCTCCTTCTCATAGGCCTCGCGTCCGAAGGAAAGAACCGCGCTCGGCCCCGCCAAGAGCCTCCCGTCCACGCCCCGGGTCAAATGAATCCCCAAGAACGGAAAGCGGAGATCGGGCGCCTCGTAAATCATGCCCCGGACGTCGAGCCCCTCCACTTCCATATACTCGCCCCGAAAGGGGATGATGCGCAAATCGGGCCGCACGCCCATCATCCGCGCGATGCGGTCGGCGTGAAGCCCCGCGCAATTGACGACATGCCCGACGTCGATCGGCCCCTCGGCGGTCCAAAGCCTTCCCCTCTCCGCGCGAATCACCGCGGAGCCCAGACGGTATTCGGCCCCGGAGCTCCGGGCTTCCTCGGCGACGGCTTCCAGGAACTTGACGGAATCGACGACCGCGCCCGTCGGCGACAGCAGCGCCGCCGCCCCGCGCGCCTGGGGCTCCCGCTCCGCCAACTGCCCGGACGTCAGGATTTGAAGGTCTGGGACGCCGCAGGCGTTCCCCATCTCAAGAAGCCGTTCGAGGACTCGACGCTCCTGCTCCCCGCGCGCGACGACGATGGTTCCGCATTCCGTCATGGGAACGCCTCGACGGCGGCAGAACTCCCGCGCGCGCCGCCCCCCCTCGACGCACATCCTGGCCTTGAGGCTGCCGGGCTTTTGATTGATCCCCGAATGGATGACCCCGCTGTTGCGGCCGCTGGCGTGGCGCCCCAGGGCGGGCTCCTTCTCGAGCACGAGGATGCTCCCCGCCTTGCGGCGGGCGAGCTCCCGGGCCACGGCGCTGCCGACGATCCCGCCGCCGACGATCGCGAAATCGACCATGCCCGTCATTTTAGCAACAGCAGCCGCGTCGGCAACAGCGCCACGACGGATGAGCTTCGCTGTTGATGCCTTTGCTCGGAGCCGCTTTTCCCGACGTCGCCGTTATGGCAGGAGCGTTGCGCTTGTTGCAAACAACTAATTTTTTAAAGGAGTCGTGGCCATGTCCTTACCCCTTTTGCCGATCCGGAACACGGTTCTCTTTCCTCGCACCACCCTCCCCCTCGCCGCGGGACGGCCCTCCTCCGTCCATGCGATCGAGGCGGCGCTTGCCCAACACGAGCACGATATCCTCGTGGTGTCCCAAAAGACAGATGTTGATGAACCACGTTGGAACGACATCTATCAAGTCGGCACTCGCGGCGTCATCCGCCGCTGGAGCCGGGTCGGAGACCAAGTCCACGCGGTGGTCGAAGGCGTCCAGCGGGCCAAGATCCAACGCATCATACGCGAAAAGCCATTTTTAGAGGCCGATTTTGAGCCGCGCGCGGTGACAGCCGAGGACCCGACGCTCCTCGAAGCGCTCAAAAGAGAGATCTCCGACCGGCTAGAGCGCGTCTTGTCCCTGCTTCGAGGAGAGGTCGCCGACGCCTTCGAGGGGCTTGAGCGGGTGGAAGATCCTCTCGTCCAGGCCTATTTGACCGCCATGTTTCTCGGCCTTAACGTGATCCAGGAGCAGGAGCTGCTTGAAACGGATGTCCAAGAGGCCGGGCTCCGGCTCGTCCTCAAGCATCTGGAGCGCGAGGAACAGATCCTCCAGCTGCGGCACAAGATTTCAAGCCAAGCCCAGGAACAAATGAACAAGCAGCAGCGGGAATATTTCCTGCGAGAGCAGCTTCGCGCCATCCAATCGGAGCTCGGAGAGTCGGCTCCGGAAGACGCGGAGCTTCGGAAGCGGGCGGAGCGGACAGACCTCCCCGAGCATGCGCGCAAGGAGCTCGACCGCCAGCTCGACCGACTCGCGCGCCTCCCGGCGGCCTCTCCCGAATACCAGGTGCTGCGCGTCTACGTCGATCTCATCCTGGAGCTTCCCTGGGGCCGGCTTGCCACCGACAACCTCGACTTAAGGCGCGCCCGCGCCATCCTCGACCGGGACCACTACGACCTGGAAGAAGTGAAGAAGAGAATCCTCGAGCATCTCGCCGTCATGAAGCTCAACCCCCGGGCCAATGCCCCTATCCTCTGCTTCGTGGGCCCGCCCGGAACCGGGAAGACGTCGCTCGGCCAGTCGATCGCGGCGGCCTTGGGACGCCCCTTCGAGCGCACGAGCCTCGGCGGAGTCCATGATGAGGCCGAGCTGCGCGGCCACCGCCGCACCTACGTAGGCGCAATGCCCGGACGAATCATCCAGGCGATCCGACGCGCGGGCGTGTCCAATCCTCTCCTTATGATGGACGAGATCGACAAACTGGGCCGAGATTTTCGAGGCGATCCCGCGGCGGCCCTCATGGAAGTCCTCGACCCGGCCCAAAACTCGGCCTTCAGGGACAACTATCTCGACATCCCTTACGACCTCTCCAAGGTCTTCTTCGTCACGACGGCCAACGCCCTCGACACCGTCCCCGCGCCGCTTCTCGACCGCATGGAAATCCTCGAACTCTCGGGTTACAGCGAGGAAGAAAAGATGGCAATCGCCCGGCGCTATCGCATGGAGCGCCAATGGCGGCAGGCAGGCATCTCGTCGGCGCAAGCGAGCGTCGACGATCCGACGCTGCGGCACATTATTCGGCGCTACACGCGGGAGGCGGGCCTACGGCAACTGGAGCGCAAGCTCGCCGGCATTGCCCGCCGAGTCGCCATGCGCCGGGCCGATGGCGAGACGAAGCATCTCGCGATCAGCACGGAAGAAATCGAAAATTGGCTCGGGCCGGCGCCCTTTTTCGAGGAGGAGGCCCGCAAGCAGTTGCGCCCCGGGGTGTCCGCGGGCCTCGCCTGGACTCCCCAGGGCGGGGAAATCCTCTACATCGAGACGGCCATCCTGCCTGGGGGCGAGGGTCTCACGATCACGGGGAGCCTGGGCACGGTGATGAAGGAATCCGTGAAGGCGGCGCTGAGTTGGGTGATCGGCCACAGCCACGAGCTCCGCATCGGCCCCTTTACCGGGCAGGGCCTCCATGTCCACGTGCCCGCCGGCGCAGTCCCCAAGGACGGCCCCTCGGCGGGGGCGGCGATCGCCGCGGCGATCGCCTCCTCCTACACGGGCGTGGCCTTGCGCTCGGATCTCGCCATGACGGGAGAAATAACCCTGACGGGACTCGTCCTGCCCGTGGGAGGCGTCAAGGAAAAAGTTCTTGCGGCCCACCGGGCGGGGCTCGGGACGGTCATCCTTCCGGAAGCCAACCGCAAGGATCTCCTTGTGCTGCCGGAGGAGCTCGAGCGCTCGCTCAGCTTCATCTTCGTCAAGGAAATGGATGAGGTCCTCGCGGCCGCGCTCCCGGCCGCCGGCCGCGGCACGGCCGCACGAAATGATAAAATACCGGCCATTAACGCCGGCGTGGCGGAACTGGCAGACGCAAGCGACTCAAAATCGCTCGGCGCTTAGCGCCGTGTGGGTTCGACTCCCTCCGCCGGCACCCTTGACCTTGCCGGCGCAAAGGCCTTAGCGACCCGGGAGGCGAAAACGAAGTCGTAGCCCTCCTTCTGGAGCTCCGGCACCTCCTCAAGAAGGCACTTGTAGGTCGACCAGAAATAGTGGTGGCCGATCACGAGCACGGAGCCTTTCCTGCGTGCGATCGCGGCGGCCTGACGCAGCTTCTGGCGGCAAAAGTCGCGAGAGTGAACGCCCGCCGTGTCGAGAAAATAGCTAAGGCGAGCCGTCCGCAGCCCCTCTTGGCGGGCCTCGTCGTAGGCGACGCTCTTCGCGGAAACACGGCTGTCGACGAAGTAGAGCCCGGTCGGTTTTAGAAATTTCATGAACCAAGCCATGAGCGGCCGATTCTGAGTGGCCTTGAGCGAGCGATGGTTGTTGAGGCCTTTGGCGCCCGGGATTTCCTTCATCGCCTTTTTAAACAGCCACTCGACCTGTTTGACGTCTCCAGGATAGACGTGGTCCGGCCGCAGACTCAAATCCAGAAAGGGGTCGAACGGGAAATGGATCAGCAACTCATGGCCGTGCTTGAGAGTCTCTCGCGCGGCTTCCTTGGTGCGTGGCGATTCCGGCATGACCGCGAAACTGACAGGCCAGGGGATTTCCATCCAGTACCGGTCAGGAACGTTCTTGCGGCTCGTCAAACCGAAGTCGTCGATGACGACGGCGATTTTCGGCTTGCGGACCCGTGCGGGCTGGGAAGCCGATTGCGCCGTCAGCGCCGTGAAAAAAACGGCGGCCGAAAGGAGACAGCCGAGGCTCATTACGTCCCGGCTTCCCGCTGCTTTAAGAAGTCCTTGATGGGGGTCTGGCTGACAGCCTGGCGAAGATAATAGTTGATAAGCTGCAGAGCCCGCTCCTCGTGGACTTTCCTCTGGAATTCGGGCTTATCCTTATCGAAACCCTTGAGCGAGCCCCCATGCTGCGATCGATAGAGAGCCGCCAATTCGAAAGGACTGGTCTTGGCCGTCTGGTAGACCAACTGCTTGAACTGTTGGACCTGGAGATCTTCCTTCAACGATCTCTCGTACTCCTGGGGCGTCTCCTGGAAGGCTCTTTGCAGGATTTGAAAATAAGCCTGCTGATCGAAGCGCCCCTCCCGGCTGAAGGCCGGGGTCGCCTCGATCTGCCGCGCCACGTCGACATCGGTCACCCGGACTCCCATGCGTCGGGCGCGGTCGAGCAGGATCTGGTTGACGAGCATGTCGCGAAGCATTTCCTGCTTGATCGTCTGCAACGTCTTGTCGTCGACTTCCTTGCCCTTCGCCCTCAGGGCGTCCACGTAGCGGTTGACGCGCCGGAGAAAAGACGCATAGGGGATCTGGGTCGAACCCACGATGGCGACCGCTTGGCGGCTGCCGCCGCAAGAAAAAAAGTATCCGCCGAGCCCGACGAACGTCCCTAGGACGAAGATGACGGTCGTCGCGATGAAAAAAATTTCCTTATGCTTGGCGAACCAAGGGATCATTCGAGCTAATCGTCCGAGCGGCCCGAGCGCTTGGCGGAGAGAGCCGCGGCTTCGGCGCGCGGGGACACGTCGTCTTCGCCGGAGCGAGACCGGGCCATGACGCAGCTTCCCTCGAAAAAGGCCCCGGCCCCGATCACGAGGCTGGGGGTCTTGATGTTGCCTACGAGCTTGGCCTGGCCGAGGAGCTCCACGGAGCGGCTCGCGATCACGTCTCCCTCGAGTTCGCCGGCGATCACGACGACCTCGGCCGCGATATTGCCTTTGACCCGGCCCTTCTTGCCGACTTCCACGTTAATCGCGTCGGCGACATCTCCCTCCACGAAACCATCGACGCGCAGCGAGCCCTTGGCGGTGAGGACTCCGTGAAAATAGGCCTCCTCCCCGACCAGGGTTAGGTGCTCGCCAGCCTCGCCGGCCGGGGCCTTCCCGTTCGCGAACAAGCTCATCCCTCGGACTCCGGGGCCGTAGAGCGGCCCTGGCCATGGATTTTTAAGGTCTTCAAGGGATTCGTCGGCTTTCCCCACTTCCAAATTTCAAAGTGGAGATGCGCGCCGGTGGAGCGTCCCGTCGTTCCCATATAGGCGATAGGCTGTCCACGTCGCACCCGCTCCCCGGAGTGGACAAGCGCTTTGGACGTATGGCCGTAAAGCGTCGAATAGCCGTAGCCGTGGTCGATCACGACGACCTCCCCGTAGCCCGCCGACCATCCCGCAAAGCGGACGGTGCCATCGGCGGCCGACCGGATCAGGGTGTCCGGACGATTGGCGATGTCGATGCCGGGATGGAACTCGCCATTCCACGGCTCGCCATATCGTTTGATGGGAGAGAAGCGGTAGCCAAAGTAGGAGGTGATGCGGCCTTCAACCGGCCAGTGATCCGGAGTCGCCCGATCGAGAGTCAGGCGGTTTGTCAGATACCACGAAATCTCCTGAAAACTGGCCAGTCGACGCTCGGACTCCTCGCGCAGACGCTCGATGTCCCTCGTCCATGAAGCCTGCTCGATGGCGGCGGCCGGGCTCGCGATAGCGGTCCGCAGGGCTTGCAGGTCCTGCGCCGTGGGCCCGCCCACGCCGTCAGCGCCACTCTCAGACGCGCGCCGAAGCGCCAGATAGGCGCGCATTTCGCGGTCAGTCACGCGGGCGTTGTCGAGCATGGCCCGAGAGCGTTCCATGTCGGAAAGGAGCTTGTCCAACTTGACTCGCAAAAGACGGTCGTCGGCCTTGGTGGCCCAGTAATCGACACGGTTCTGAACCAGATAACCGGCCCAAACGACGAGCCCCGCCCAGGAAACAGCCGCAAAGAGAAGAAAACCCCTCGTGAATTGCCAGCGCCACGGCTGTTTTTCGACCCCTCCGATCACCATGATCGTGATGCGCTGATTGAAAAGATCGAGCAGGCGCCGCGCCAAGCTATTCTGATACATTTGTCGACTAAGATAACAGATGATACTCAAGCTGTCAATTACACTTAGGGCGTCACGCCTCTATTTGCCTTACGACGGCATAACCGATATCATGGTCGCCTACTCGAATCATGCTCCTTTCGGGTCGTGGCGCCATGCCCAAGGCGGGATGAAAGCGCCGGCCCGCATCTGGTTGTTTCTCGCGCTGGTTTCGGTCGGCCTTGAGGCTCCCGCGCGCGCCGAACGCTGGGAGGTCTTGAACGGCGGCCCTTTGCTGGCCTACATCGCCGAACAACCTCCAGCCGGGACCTGGGGATACACCCCCGATCTTTTCGCCCAGGAACTTCCCGACAAACGCTACTTCATGGAAAACACGCAAAACTTCATGTTCGGCCTCGGCAACCACCTGGGTTTTTATGCTTCCAGGCCCCTCGTGCCCTTCGATAGCGAAACCTACTTCGAGGCGACTCAGTTCAACTTCGGGTGGCAGATGACGAAGGACGAGAACACCAGCGCCTTCCTATCAAAACCGGCGCTCGGGACGGAGGTCTCTTTCGTGAATTCGCAGGAGCAAAACCTCGAGGGCCTATTTTTCATGGCTCACAAGCGGGACAAACCCTTCGAGTTCTATGCCCAGGCGGGATCCTACGTCCAAAACTCCTATGCGTCGACCCTCTGCGGATCAAGCGGCACCTGCGGCGTCGCGCGGCAGATTCCGGGGCAGCTGTTCATCGCCTCGCTCGCCTTCGAACAAATCCTCGATCAGAGAACCGCCTTCGGCTACATCGTGGAGGCTTTCGGCGAGGATCAAAGCCTCTACTCGAGGTTCGGCAAGACGAATGTCGCGCCTTGGTCTTATGCTTCGGTCGCGCCCGAACTGGAACTGACCTGGCCCAACGAGCCCGACCACGCTCTGACATGGAGAGCCGGGGTCATGATCCCCGCCTACCGAAACAACTATTTTCCCGGTTATACGCCGATCGCGGCCCTGACTTATTTTTTCAACTACCGGGGCCGCTCCCTAATGAGCAACTAAGAACAGCGGCTCCGTCGTTTCGCCGGATAGCGGCCAGCGTCTCCTCAACAAGAGGACGACATATTTCGAATGCCTGGAGGGGCGGCAAGGCGTTCAATCGGGATTCCGAGAGGCCCAGAAGTTCTCCTTCGATGCGCGCCAGATGGGGCCCGAGCGACGGGAAGGCGTCGCGAGCGATCCCCCGGATCGCGTCGATGTCGGCCGGGTCCACGAGGCGCCCCCTTTCGAGAAAGAGCCGGATGGAAAGAAGGCGGCTCATAATGCCGAAAAGCTTCCCTGAATTGCGTCCCGGCGCCTCATCCCACGCATCCCACGGCATAAGCCACGAGACAGCGAAATCGGCGGCGGCTTGGCGCATCCAAATTTTGAGCGCTTCGGCTCCCGGCTGATTCTCCGGCAACTCACCGCCGCTTTTCACGATCCGATAGCGCTCGGCCCAAAGCGGGCTTCGGGAATAGCCGGTCACGGACACGGCCTCCGGGGCCTCGGCCACGGGAAAGGCCAATCTTGAAAAAGGAGTCCCCGCGAACAGGCCGAAACCCAGACGGTCGACGAATCTTCTCGTGACCAAAAAGCCGGGGCCGGCGAACGCGTTGTCCCCGCGGCGCCATCGCCGCATGCGTTCCCAGGACGCATGGAATGCCTCCAGCGTGGGCGCCTCGGGGAGAACGATAAGCCAGCCTTGGAATCCGTCCGCGCAAAAATACGTTCCCGCGGGGATGCCCGATTGATCAAGCCGCAGCAACCGCCGGCGCCAAACCCGGGCGCCATAGGCGCTCGTCGCCGGAACCGACGACGGCGGCATGGCAAGAGCCCCTCCCCCCTTAGTTTCATCGGACAGAAACCCCGAGACTCTCTCGATTTCGAGCAAGGCTCGGCGCAGAAACAACAGGGCCTGGGCCTCGCGCATGGATGAAGGGCTTCCCAGAGCCTCCCTTTCAACATCAGGAAGGGCCGACGCTAAATCACGCGACATCTCCGAGCGGGACATCGTTCCGCCCGCGGCGCGCGTCCGGCAGAATCGGAAGACATCCATCGTATGCTTGTAAATCTTGAAGCCAAAATCCGGCTCGAGAGGCGCGGCCGTCGTCGCGTCAAGGCAGGTCTTGCATAGCTCCAGATAAGCCTGCGCGGCTTCTCGGAGGCGGCCGCTGGGGCCGACATCCCCAGGGGCCGCGAGCGCCAAGCCCGCGCCGCCGTCCCCAAGCCGCCTCCATGATGAGATTTCGCCGGAGCGCCCCCCCGCCGCGCGGGCGAAAAACTCCGCATCCGGCGACGTCGTTAATTGGACTTCGCCCAAAAGCGGGCAATAATGCCTGAACCGGCGCACCAACCGCCAGATCCTTCCCAACACGACGCCGCCGGCGTCGAGAACGGAGCGGTCGAGGACGGCCAGAATGTCGATATCGCTGACACCGGGACGCCACTCCTTCCCGGCCAGGCCGCGGCGCAGATAAACGCCAAGCACGCGCTCATCGGCGGCTCGCCTCAACGCCCGAGCGAAGGCGGACGCCGATCGCTCATAGATCCAACGGTAGATGAAGCCTAGGCCGCGCACCTCGCTCGTCGCTATGACGGCCCGTCGAATCGCATTTCGGAGGCTCAATAATCAATTCTAGTATAATGACCTAAGTTTTTATGACGCAACCCAGCCGTGGTAGCCGCCGCCCAAGGCCCGCTCGGCCGCTCGTCAGCATCATCATCCTCTGCCACAATGACTGGGCCTACTTGAAAAAATGCCTCGCGAGCATTTTTCGCTTCACGAAGCCGCGAAGCTACGAGATCATCATCGTGGACAATGCCTCGACCGACGGGGTCAGGCCGCATCTGCGCCGATTGAGCGCCCGATCCAACGTCAAGGTTCTCTTCAACAAGGAAAACCGCTTTTTCGCGGGCGGCAACAATGACGGCATCAGGCTCGCCCGCGGCCGCCACGTGCTCCTGCTCAACGCCGACGCCGTCGTCGGCCCTGAATGGCTCGACCGCCTTTTGCTCTGCGCCGAGCGCGACCCCAAAATAGGCGTCGTGGCTCCGCGCACGAATCACGCCGCGGGAGTCCAAGTCGTTAAAAAGCCGGGATACAGGGACCTGCGCTCCTTCCCAACCTTCGCCGCCCGCTGGGCCAAACGCTTCAATGGGCAAACCGAGGCCGCGCATCGCCTGATCGGCTTCTGCCTCCTCATTAAACGCGAGACCCTCGACAAAGTCGGCCTCCTCGATGAGCGCTTCGGCCCCGGCGGCTATGAGGACTACGATTATTGCATGCGCGTGCGGCAGGCCGGCTATTCCCTGGCCGTCGCCAAGGATGTCTTCGTCCATCACTTCGGAGGCAAGGGTTACAAGGGCGTCAACTACGACGGCATGCGTCTCATTAACCGGGAGCTTTTGTCCAGGAAATGGAGCGACTTCCTGATCCGGGCGCTTGACGACATAGACGGCTATTTCAAAAATCCCTCCATGAACAACGTGTCGAAGGCCGCCGCCGCTCGATTGCCGCTGTCCTGAAGGCTCTCTGTGCCGCGGCCAACCGGATTTTTCAGGTTAGTTACAGGTAGATGCCGAGCGCCATGACGGCGTAGCCGCCAAGTATCAAAAACGGCGCCGCGACCGCCATCCCATCGCGCCCCATGGGATCGGCGCGAGAGAGCGCCCAAAAGCCGGCCGCCGCGATAGCAATCCCCGCTCCCATGCCGCGCCACCCTTCGCGGCTGATTTTGGAATCCGGAGCCGGAACAGGCTCGCGCGGGACGGCTTTTTTAGCCATGGCGCTTTTTTCGCCTCGGCCTCTTTGCGGGCCCCGAGAGATAACGGCCGTAGCGCCTCACGGCGAGGACCGCTTCCCTGTCTTTCGGTTCGCTCGCGAGCACGAGCTTCCATTGCGCGACGGCTTCGCGGTATTTCTTGAGCCCTTGGTAGGCCTTCGCAAGACCCCGGGGCAAATCGGCCGGACTGACTCCGGGACCCGGGACGCCTCCCGCGGCGCGGCAAATCTCAAACGCGGCCTGCGCTCCTGAATAGTCCTTGGCTTCGAGAGCCATTTGACCCAGGAAATATTGCGCTCGGGCGGACTCCAGCTGGCCGCGGCTTTCGGCTTGGAGCTGAGAAAGAATTTGTCTGGCCTCGTCTGTTTTTTTAGCTCGCCATAAGCTCAGGGCGAGGTTTTCCTTGAGCATCGCGTCTGTCGGGCGATCCCGGAGCAGATCCGCGTACTCGTCGGACGCCTCCTCGTAACGCCCCTCTTCGAAGAGAAGCTTCGCCTTCCTCATCGCGACGTCGGCAGCGTGAGGAAAATGCCTCAGATAACGGTCGTATTCCTTGAGGGCGAAAGGATAAAGCCCCACGCTCTGGTACATGACCCCGAGATCGTAAAAAATCGACGGGTTCAAGGAGCCCAAATCCCGGGCCTCCTCAAGCTCGTTGATGGCCGTCGCGTAATCCGCCGGCCCCGCGCGAAAATGGAGTTCGCCGGCCCGCGTTAAGAGCTCGATATTCTCGGGATCCGTCTTGAGCTTCGCCTCGGCGCTTGCTATCTTCCGGGAGAGGCGCGCGGACGGCATGGGGCCGCTCGAAGAAACGGGCTCGAACCTGGAAACAAGCCAAAACGCGTAAAAGAAGGCCGCTCCCCCAGCCGCCAAGGCGGCGGCGGTCAACGACGCCTTCAAGGCCGCGCGGCCGGAGCCGCCGGAAGACGGAAGTCCTCTCCTCAAGTTCTTGGTCGTCTCAGCCTGCGCCGCCTGGTTCATGAGGGCCTTGGGTGGTCTTGGCCGGCGAGAGAAGCTCTCCCAACGTCAACGGTTTCGGCGGTTTCAGATATTTCGCGGTCCGTTCCCGGTCTTTTTTCTCCTCATAGCGGGCGACGGACACCCAGACCTCGAATGTCTCGCGGCCCAGCCCCGTCACCACGGCGCGGACGGACTCGCCTGCCTCGTAGCGGGCCTCGGCATCCATTTCCGAGGCGGGGCAGAAGGCCTTTGTGGCGTCGGCGAGCTCCAGGTGGAGGCCTTCGGGCCCGCACGACAGGATTTTCCCCGTGACTTCCATGCGGGCGGGGTATTTCTTCTTTATCTTGTCGGCGGGATTGGGAAGCAGCTGCTTGATGCCCAGGGAGACGAGCTCTTCCTCAGGACGCGCTGGCGCCGCAGGCGCAGCCTGCGCTTCGGGCGTTTGGGAGCGCGCCGGCGCTGGAGCGGGCTTGCCCAACACCTTGACCCTGACGCGGTCGCCTCGCTTGTAGGCAGGCGCGAGTTTCGAACTGCCCCAGCATAGGTCTTGCGGCCTTACGAGCCCATCGAGACCGCCCAGGTCGACCACGAGCCCGGAGACTCCCATGCGCCTGACGCGGCCGCCGCGAATCTCCCCGATTCGCAGTTCCTGAAGCGCCTTCTCTCTTCTCTTGAGAGCCTCCTCCTCCAAAACGGCGCGGCGGGAGATGACGAGGCGTTTTTTCTTCTCGTCCAGCTCGATGATGTAAGCGCGCACACCCGTACCCAGCATCTGCTCTGGCGTCCTGACGGGATAAAGATCGGCTAACGACGCGGGCAAAAACGCTTCGACCCCGCCCACTTCGACGAGGAAGCCCCCCTTGACCGCCTTGACGACGCGGCCGTGGACGCGCCCCTTGTCCCGAAAAGCCTTCACGGCGGCTTCCCAGGAAAGCTGGGCCTTGGCGCGCCGGAAGGAAAGCCTCGCCGTCCCATCCCGATCCCTCCCTGACCAAAGGACCGGAATACGTTGGCCCGGCGCCGGCGGAGGCGGCGCTTCCGTTCCCGTCTCCTGGTGGAATTCGGCCAAAGGGACGAAGCCTTCGGATTTCCCTCCAATATCGACAAGAACCTGATCTTCGGCCAAAGCCACCACCTTGGCCCAGACGACTTCCTTCGAAAGAAGGCGGTCGAGAAGAGCGTCCTGGCTCTCCAGCAGCCGCTCCATGTTCTCCTCCTGGGGAGAAGTTTCCGCGTCTGGTTGCTGCGTCTCTTCGGGACTCGTCATCGTTTTTGCCTCTCATGGACGATCTTAAGAATTTTACGGGCGACTCCGTGCAAGGAGAGCCTCGTCGAATCGATTAGCGTCGCCCCCTCCGCGTAGGCGAGGGGGTTGATCTTGCGCTCAAGATCGTTGCGGTCCCGTTGCAGGATGGCGTTACGGACGCTGGCAAGCTGGGCTGGATGGCCGGAGTTCCTCAACTGCCGGATACGCCTCTTCGCCCGTTCTTCAATCGAGGCGTCAAGATAGATTTTGACATCGGCGTTCGGAAAGACGTGGGTCGCGATATCACGGCCTTCCATGACGACGCCGCCCTCCTGTCCCAAGCGCCGCTGGAGATCGCAAAGAAACTGCCTGACCGACGGCATCGCCGCGACGGCGCTCGTGCTGCGGCTGACCTCCTCGGCCCTGATGTGAGCGGAGACGCTTTCGCCGTCCAGATAGGTCTTCAGGCTCGCTCCGTTCTCGGAGGGGCGGAACTCCCATGACAGGCGTCTTGCCAGAGACATGACGGCGGACTCGTCCGTGACATCCACCCTCTCTTCCATCGCTTTCCATGTCAGAGCCCGGTACATTTCTCCCGTGTTGACGAAAAAGTAGCCGAGGTCTTTCGCGACGAGCTGCCCGACGGTGGACTTGCCAACGCCCGCGGGGCCGTCCATCGCGATGATCAATCGTCGGCCCTTTCCAGCCTTGCCTTTATTCCTCATTTCAAGATTGAACTCATGGCTTTGAGAAGCCGCCGGTTGCCCGAGGCGTCTCCTACGGAGATCCGCGCATGCCGGCCAAGGCCGTATTCGTCCAAGGGACGGATGATGACCCCGAGCGCCAGCAGCCGTTCGAAAATCTCTCGGCCTGGTCGGGGAAGCTCGACGAAGAGGAAGTTGGTCGCCGATTCGCCAACCCGCAAGCCCAGCCCGCGCAGGGCCTTCGCGAGGGATTCTCGCTCCGCCAGGGTCTTCTTCAATGTTTGCCGCACATAGGAGACGTCTTGCAGCGCCGCGAGACAAGCATGCTGGGCCGGAAGGCTGACGTTAAAAGGCATGCGGATCCTGTCGAGACATCCGACGATCTCGGGAGAGGCGGCCCCGTAGCCGACGCGAAGGCCCGCCAAGCCGTGCACCTTCGAAAACGTGCGCAACACGACGGCATTCGGGTGCTCTCCGATGAAGCGCGGGAGGCTTCTTGGGAAGTCCGCACGAGCCCGGGCGTAAGGTTCATAAGCCTCGTCGAACACCGCCAGCACCGACGTCGGAAGCGCCTCCAGAAAATCCGCGACCTCATCCGCGGAATTGTAGGTGCCGGTCGGATTATTGGGGTTGGCGACAAAGATGAGTTTCGTGCGGGATGTGACGGCTCGCGCCATCGCCCCAAGATCATGCCCCCAGCCTGCCGCGGGCGCCTCCACGACCTCCGCGTTCATCAGCCGGGCCTGCTGACGGAAACGGAGGAACGCGTATTGCGAGACGACCACTTCGTCCCCCGTGTCGAGGAATGCCTCGCATAGGAGCCGAATGATCTCGTCCGATCCGTTTCCGACGATGACGCTCCCGTCGGGAAGTCCCAAGCGTCGCTCCAAAGATCGCCGAAGAAGCGGGCTTGGTCCCTCGGGATAGAGATGAAGGGATCTAACGGCTTTCCTGTAGGCCGCCGCCGCCTTGGGCGATGGGCCGTACGGATTCTCATTCGAGGCCAGCTTAACGACGTTCTTGAGCCGCAGTTCGCGCTCGACCTCCGCGATCGACCTGCCTGGAATATAAGGGGAAAGTTCCAGGACGACGGGACGAGGGGGAATCAGCGTCGCCGCCGCGCTCACGCTATTCCTACAAAGGCCAGCATGTGGCCGGCAGGCTCGCGCCGACGGGAATAATACAGATCCTCCCTGCAAAAAGTGCAACCGCCGCCCTCTTCAATATTCGCTTCGCCGACGCCCGATTCTCTCAACCGGCGCGCGACATCGCGGGACAAATCGAAATAGGTCTTCCCCTCTCGCCGGATCGCGGAACCCGGATGAAAACGTGACGCGACGTCTTCTCCAACGACGTAGCAGCAGGCTCCGATGTGCGGACCGATGGCGGCGCAAAGTTCCTCGGGCTTGGCGCCCAGGCGCTCCCGCATCGCGGCGACGGCCTTCTCCGGCATCCCCGCCTCGGCGCCGCGCCAGCCCACATGAAAGACGCCCGCGGCGGCGCCCGACCGGGGCCAAAGAAAAAGCGGCAGGCAATCGGCGATGAAGACCCCAAAAGCCCCGGAACGACCGCCGACAACCCACCCATCGGCCTCGCAAGCCCCCTCGGCGGCGTCCCGGTCGAGCGCGATCGTCGAGCCGTGGACTTGATCGAGAACGAAAACCGGCCGCCCCGCCAGTCCCGCCCTAGCGGCGGCTTCCCGGCGCCGGGAAGCTCTCTTCATGTCGCCCAAAGTCCGCGTCGTGACGGCGGCGACGATGCCTGCCTTCCGCGCCCGATGTGGGGCGAGGAGACCCTCGGCGCCGACAGACCAGGCGCCAAGACCGTGTTTCGCCTCACACGGCGGCATGGGAGGTGATTTTATCCGCGGCGCTCCCCGTCGCAGCGGGCCTTTGGGGCGCGGCGCGTCTCAGGGGGCGAACCCACTTGGTGAAATTCGAGGGCTTGAGCGAATACTCGTGGACCATCCTGACGACGTCCTGAAGAGGGCGGAAGGACTCCCAATCGACCCGGAGGATGCGCACCCCCGCTTGCTCCATTTCCTGGATGAACTGGTCATAATTGTCCTTGAGGGCTCGCAAATAATCGAGCGTGATCCGTTGTTCCATCGAGCGCCCGCGCATTTTGATCCTTTCGACGGCCGTTTCGGGACGGCAGTCGAGATAGATCATCAGTTGCGGGAACACGAGCTCCCGCAGCACCATGTTGTCGAAGAGATCGAGATAGGTGTTGTAGTCCATGTCCGAGATGATCTTGTCGGGATGGGCGTTGAGCATCCGCGCGAAGATGGTGTCTTCCCAAATCGTCCTGTCCTGCACCACCCCCCGGATCTTTCCCAGGCTGATGCGGGTCACGAACTCGCGGTGCTGCCGGAAGCGGTGATTGAGGAGCCACACCTGCATGATGGTTCCGTATTTTTTCATGTCCCCGTAAAACTTCTCTAAATAAGGATTGCCGTCGACCTCCTCGAGCACCGGCTCAAAATTAAGCGCCCGGGACAAGTCTGTCGTCAACGTCGATTTTCCCACGCCGATGATACCGGCGATCCCAATATACCCTTCCGCGAACATGATCTCCTCCCGCCTAACGCGACCCTGTCATCTTGGCTCGAATTTTCCCAAATCCCAGTCCTACCCCGCCGCCTGCGGCTGCTGTTCGATGCCGCGCAGCGCCAGCCGCAAGTCGTCGGGGCTTGTCGCCGCGTCCAGGGCGTCCGCCTCCGACACGAGGCCGGAACGGCATAGCTTGACCAGCGATTGGTTAAACGTTTGCATCCCGTAGAATTCTCCCTTGGCGCAGGCCTGCATGATGCCAAGGGAGTTGTTATCCTCGATAAGCTTGCGCACATGCGCCGTGACGGCCACGATTTCGACCGCGGGAACGCGGCCTCCCTTGATCGACGGCAGAAGGCGCTGGCTCACCACGGCCTTCAGGCACTGCCCTAGGTCCATGCGCACCAAGGCCTGCTGATGCGGCGGGTAAAGATCGACGATGCGGGAAATGGTCTGAACGGCATCGGTCGTATGCAGGGTCGACAAGACGAGATGCCCCGTCAAGGCGGCCGTCATCGCCGCTTCCGTCGTCTCCAGGTCGCGCATCTCGCCCACCAGGATGACATTGGGATCCTGGCGCAACGCCATGCGCAGGCCGTCGGCGTAGGAAACCGTGTCCTCGCCGATCTCGCGCTGGCTGATGATGGATTTTTTGTCCTTGTGCACGAACTCGATCGGGTCTTCGACCGTGACGACGTGCTCGGATCTTGTCTCGTTGATATAGTCCACCATCGCCGCCAGCGTCGAGGACTTCCCGGATCCCGTCGCGCCGGTCAGCAGCACCAAACCCCGCCGTTCCTGGGCGATCTTGCGCAGGGCCTCCGCCGGAAGCCTCAAGTCATCGATGCGCGGCACTCCCGCGATGCGCCGGATGGCAAGGCAGAGGCGCCGCCTCTCGCGGTAGGCGTTCGTCCGGAACCGTCCCAGGGAAGGAATTTCGAAGGAAAAGTCGCACTCTCCCTTGGCGTCATAGGCGGCCTTCGCGTGCGGCGACACGTAGCTCTTGAGGATCGTCTCGACGTCGGCGGGGCTCAAGGGAGGCTGCGAGACGCCGTAGAGCTTGCCGTCAACCCGCACGAACGGAGGCGAACCAGCGCGGATATGGAGGTCGCTGCCGTTTTTCTCGACGACAAGCTTCAAAAGGCTTTGAATATCCATTACTTGAGCCTGGTCGACTTGATCCTCAGGAATGCGGGCTTGACCCAATCCAGATCGGCCCCTCCTTCAAGAGAGCCGCCGCCCTCTGGGCCCCCTCTGCCGGCCGCGGCTCCGGAGAGTCGAAGCCGCCCCGTCGCGCCCGCGAGAGGCTGGCGCCGCCTCGCCGGGAAGCCCGTCGCGATCACGGTCACGCGCAACGCCTCTCCCATCGCCTCGTCGTAATCCTTGCCCATCTTGATCTTCGCGTCAGGGCTGATGTTGTTGGTGATGAATCCCATGATCTCGTCGGTCTCGGAAAGCTTGAGGCTCGCGCTCGAGCCGCTGATATTGACAATGAGCCCCCTCGCGCCGTCAATCGCGACGTTCTCCAAGAGAGGCGATTGGATCGCCGCTCGGGCGGCCTTCAAGGCCCGGCCGGGCCCCGAGTCCTCACCCATGCCGATCAGCGCCTCGCCCGCGTCCTTCATGATCGCGCGTATGTCGTTGAGGTCCACGTTGATGACGCCGGAGTTGGTGATGACGTTCGAAATGGACTGCACGGCCTTGCGCAAGACGTCGTCGGCGCTCCGATAGGCCTCCTCGGTCGTGGCGTCGGGATTCATATGGGCCAGGAGCTTTTGGTTCGGAATGATGAGAAGGGTGTCGACATGCCGCCGCATCTCCTGGATGCCGGACTCCGCAAGCGTGGCGCGATGGAGCCCCTCGAAGTCAAAGGGCCTTGTCACGACGCCGATGGTCAAGGCTCCCATTTCGCGCGCGATCTTCGCCACGACCGGAGCCCCTCCCGTCCCGGTTCCTCCGCCCATTCCCGCCGTGATGAAGATCAGATGCGCCCCGTGAAGGACCTCCCTCAAGCGCTCGATCGACTCCTCGGCGGCCTGTCGGCCGATCTCCGGTTGGCCGCCGACGCCCAACCCCTTGGTCACGGTCTCACCCAATTGAACACGCAGGGGGGCCAGGCTACGGCGCAGATCCTGGGCGTCCGAGTTGGCCGCTATCAGATCAACGTCGCGCAATGCGGGATTGGCCATCCTGTTGACGGCGTTGCCGCCGGCGCCGCCGACGCCGATCACCTTGATGACGGCGCGGGAGGACTGGAAATCGTCGTCAACGTGAATCTTCAAAAGATTCCCTCAAAAACCCCGATCATGCGCCGCAGCCACTCGGGACGCCTCGCGCCGGCCACAGAGCGGCCGTTCCCGGATGCCCAGGAAGCGCGCGATGGGAACTGCAGCAGGGAAACGGCGGTCGCGTAGGTGGGAGAAAGCCACGATTCATCCCCTTCGACCTCGTCGGGGTGCGCCATTCCCAAGCGCACCGGCATCTCAAGAATCTGCTCCGCGGCTTCGATGGTGCCGCGCATGAGCGCCCCCCCGCCTGTCACGATGGCCCCCCCGGCGGCCGCCATTTCCGCTAACGACGAATTCTGTATCTCCTGAGCGACCACCGTAAAAATCTCCTCGACGCGCGGCAGGATGATTCCCATCATGGCCGAGGTTTTCACGAGCTTCTGACTGCGGCCGTCGATGCCGTTAAAGCCGATCTCGGGGTCGCCGTCGAGGAGGGATGGATGCGCGATGCCGTGCTCGAGCTTGATGCGCTCCGCCGTCGTGATCGAGGTTCGCAACCCCACCGCCAGATCCCGAGTGATGAAATCGGCGCCGATCGGGACTTCCCTTGAATAGCGCAGAGCGCCCTCACAGTAGACGCCGAGAGAAATCGACTGCCCGCCCAGATCGATGAGGATGGAGCCCAAGTCCTTCTCCTCCGGCGTGACAAGAGTTTCGCCCAAAGCCAGAAGACTGTAGACGGGTTCGATCACCTTGAACCCCGCCTGGGAAACCGCTTTATAGATGTTGTTGAGATGGGCCGAGGATGCGGTGACGATATGGACCTCGACCTCCAGGAGCGCCCCCTCCATACCCACGGGGTGCGGGACCCCTTTTTGGCGGTCGAGGCTGTAGCCCTGGGGAACAACGTGAAGAATCTCCCGGTCCGGAGACAAGGGGATGGCCTTGGCGTTTCCGATGACGCTCGCGACGTCCTCCGTGGTGATTTCCTTGTCGGTGCGGGCAATGTTGAAGGCGCCGCGGTTGTTGAAGGATTGGAGATGGTTGCCGCGGACGCCAACGTAGACGTCGGAGACCACGCGCCGCGCCTTGGCCTCGGCTTCCTCGACGGCCTGCGCGACGACTCGGGCCGTCTCCTGGAGATTGATGACGACTCCCCCCTTGAGACCCCGGCAAGGAAGGCTCGCGCCTCCCAAAATACGCAGCTTCGAGGTTTCCAGGTCGGGCTCGCCGATGACGCATGAAATCCGGCTGCTTCCGATATCCAGCCCCGCGACCGCCTCTCGTTTTCCCATGGTCACCTGATCACGAACGCCCCAATTCCCGGCGCTCTCCGCCCGAGCGGGCGGCAAGACCTTTGACGAAGACGCGGCCGGCGCCGACGAATCTCAAGTCGATCGCCTCCGGCGATTCGCCGCGTTTTTGAAGGTCGGCCAGGACCTGCGCCAGTCTCTTTTGCTTTTCGGCGAAATAATCCAGGTCCCCCCACAAAACGGAGAGGCCGTCGGGCATCTCCAGGCGCCAACCCTTGCCTGCGGCAAGACGGCTGAGCGCCCGGGGCCTGACGTCTCCCACGGCGAGTCTCGACAGGAAAGCGGCGAGCGCCGCCAAATCTGCGGGAGAGGATTCCGGAGCATCGATCACGGGAAGGTCCTGGCCGGCATAAAGGGAGTCCGGCCCTTCGAAGGATTCTCCCTCCCGGCCCAGAAACCAAGCGCCCTTCCGCGAGCGGGCAAGGCGGCCGAGAGCGCCCCGAAGACGGAGGCGCCAGCACGGAGAGGCTCCGAACAGGCGCCGCCAAGCCGGGGCATCGGCTCTCTTTAAATAGGGGAACGATTCGCGCCACGCGGCCCGCGCCTGGGCGGGGGGCAGGACCGCCAAGCGATCTTTCGCGAAAGTCAGTACCTCCGATTTCAGCGGGTCGCCCAAGCCCTCGACGGGCGCGCTCCAGCGCGGCGCGCCAGAAGAAGCCCTGGAAAAAAGCCCGGCGCGAAAGGACTCCTTGACGGTCCAAATCGCGGCGGCGGCGAGGCCCGCCACGAACGCGAACATGAAAGCCTGGCGTAGGCGAAGGCCGATGACCTTGGGGCGAAGCAGCCTAAGCCTCACCGACGGTCCTCATCTCGAGTTCCAGTTCCACGCCGAACTCGGAGCGAATTCTGTCACGCACCGCCGCCACGATCCCGAGAACGTCGCTAGCCTTCGCTCTTCCCATGTTCTCGATGAAATTGGCGTGGACGGGAGAGACTCTCGCATCGCCCACCCGCAGACCCTTAAGGCCGGCCCTCTCGATAAGGCGGCCGACGAACTGCCCCGGGGGATTCTTGAAGGTGGAACCAACGTTATGCGTATGAACCGGCTGCGTGGCGAGCCTCTTTTGCTGGAACTCTCGAATGCGAGTGATTATATCATCTCGCTTCCCGGCTTTCAATTCAAGAAGCGCTCCGACGACGAGCCGTTCATCAAGGGCGCTGGCGCGGTATGAGAATTCAAGCTCCCGCGGCGCAAGAACGACGACCCGAAGAGTCTGGCGGTCGAGGACGCGGACCTCCCTTACGATATCGCCGATCTCGCCTTCCCGCGTCCCGGCGTTCATGACCAAAGAGCCCCCCAAGGTTCCGGGGACGCCGACAAGATTTTCCGACCCTCCCAGTCCCCGCTCCCCCGCCCAGGCGATGAGCTTTGGGAGCCTGACGCCCGCGCCCGCTTCAAGAAGCGTCCCGCCGCCCGCCGCCAGCCTCTCGAAGTCCCCTTTGAGCCGCAAGACCAAGCCGCGCACACCCGAGTCCAGGACGAGAAGATTGGAGCCGCACCCCACGACCGTCAGGGGGACGCCGTGCTCATCGGCGAGGCGGACGGCGTCCGCCATTTCCGCCTCCGTCTTGAGCTCGGCATAGACGTCCGCCGGTCCGCCGATCTTGAAGGTCGTGTGCTTCGCCAGCGGCTCTCCGAAGCGCGCTCCCGGCAAACGTTTCGCGATGGCTTCCAGGAAGGCATGAGGAAGAGTCGGGGGCGGGGGCGATTTCACGGATTTTGGAGCGGGAAGCCCGGCAATAAATACATAATACCAAAGCGGCTAAGATTCGTGTCGGGATCGCAAACGACTGCTTCAGGATCAACAGCATGCGCCGCGCCGCTAGCGTCCTTAACAGCCTCCTCATCTTTTCGATCGCCGCGCGCGCGGCCGCGCCCGGCGGCTTCTTCTACAACAGCGCCACCCCCTCCGCGAAGTCGAGCTTCGACCAATGGCTCCTTGCCCAGTATCATTACTCCCTCAATCCCGACGGCACGATCTTCGCTCCCCACAACGACACCCCCCTCCCCAAAACCGAACTCCCGCAAATCCTGCGCCACCTCAAGAGCAGCCAGCGGCTCAAGGTCCTCTTCCAGCTCGACCTCATCTTTAACGAGGATTCCTCCGGCGACAGCCTGACCGACGACGAAAAACAGCACGTGCGCCGCCTACTTAGAGAAAATTGGCCGATTTTCACGGAGGGGCTGCGGCTCGAATTCAAGCACTATTTCTCGAAGGAGGAATACAGGACCCTCAACGCCCAGTCGCCGCCGGCCGTGCCGGACGAAAGCACCGCCCTGCTCGCCGTGCCGCAGGCGCCGCCACCCCCGGCGCCGACGCCCCATTCTCCGACGACCCCGGCCGCCCAAGAGAAGGCCTCGGCGCAAGATTCTTTCTCGCCGCCGGCCTTATTCGGCGCCGCCCCGCCTCCCGAGGCGCCGGCTCCGAAGCCGGCTCCAACCTCCTCGGCGGCCGTCAAGCCCAACGCCATCCTGCAGGCCCTCCAGGAGACCCAGAAAGACATTTCGATGCTGCTCTCCCTTCAGACGATGTCGATGTTGAACTCGCTGCGAGGGTCTCCGGCGCCGGCGGCTCCCAACGCCCCCTCCGGCGACCCCAAGGCGGCGGCCTCGGTTGCGAACGACTTCCAAAAAACCCTTCTCGCTCTCCTCGAACAGCAAAGTTCGCTCTTGGGTCGGCCTTCGGCCTCGGGTTTGACCGCCCTGCCCGCCGTCGGGCAGGCGGGAAATACGGCGCCGGGCACCGCGTCCGTCGCGGCATCTTCCGCCCCCGCCCTCCCCTACGCCACGGCGCCGATTCCGGCGCCGCCAGCGCCAACCTTCGACGCTTCCTCTCCCCATCCAAGCCAAGTGGTTCTTCCGCCCCTTCTGGCGTCGGCGGCTTGGTCGCATCGCCCCCCCTCTCCCGCCGCCGGCGACGCGGCGGGAGAGGGGGTCTTGAGAGCCGCTCCCGCCGCGTCACCAGTCGCCGCCCTGCTGGCGGCGCCGGAGCCCAAGCCCCCGCTTCTCGCTCTCGCGCCTCAGCCCGCGCCCGCGCCGCCCATCCTGCCCGCCGCCGCGGCCCCCCGGACCACGATCACGCTCCCCGTCTCGCCGCGGGCGATCACCCAGACCGCCCCCGTCGTCGCCGCGAGCAGCGCCGCGGCTCGCACGCCGGCGACACCCCCTCAAAACGACGGCGCCGTTCTATCGGAGCTTTCGAAACTCAAAGCCAAGGCCCATCTGCAGATGCTGATGCATACGCAGCTTGACGATTTCCTTGCCCAGGCGCCCTACGAAGACGATGTCAAGGGCTACATCCGGATGATCGCGAAGGCAGCCCCCGATTTCGCCAAGAACCGGGCGCTCGACGAGATCATCACCAGGCTTCCTCAAATCCGTTTCGACCCGAATCTCCTGGGCGGCGGCTTTTCCGGCAAGGTGATACCGCCGGCTTCCGGGACGGACGATCTCCCGACGATCGCGGTTCCCAAGAGCTTGGCGCTCTACGAGAACCGCCGCTGGCTTTTCGACACGACGACGATCCTCCTGCCCGACTCGCTGGACTATTATTCCAAACGTGGCCTCGACTTCCCGCGCCTGCTCGCCTTGCGAGACAATCTCTCCCACGTGGAAGAGAATTCCACCGCCTGGGGGCAGACCCGGATTTACGCCGACGGCAGCCGCCGCGTCATGTTCTCGAAGGAGGAACTCGCCGGCTTCCTCTTATACGATCTCCTCATCCTGAGAGCCCGGGAAAAGGGCTGGTACGCCAACCGCTACGGTACGGAGCTCTTCGCGCGCACGGCCCAGATGATGTTCTACGCCAAAGTTTCCCAGGAGAAATCCCCGGAGGACTTCCTTGACCTAGCGACGCGCAACCTCTTCGACGAATGGCTTCGCCAGCCGTCCCAATGGCGCGACCTCCTGGCCCATTCGATGTCGAGCGACGTTGTGGGGTACTTGAGACAGCAGGGGCTGACGGCCGCCGGCGACGCCGCGACCTGCCCCTCCAATGCCGGACGATCGACCGAAGCCCTCCGCAAGGAGATCGACGCCTTCAACGGTGTAGGCATCTTTAAAAAAAGCGAGCTTGACGCCGCGCGAGCCTCCCTCGCTTCGAAGGAAGACCCCGAGCCCTCGATGGCCGGCGCCCCGCCGGCCACGGACAGGAAGGCCTGCGCGGCATGGAAGACGCGCGGAGCCAAAGCCTCGGATCTTCTGGGGGAAATGGAGAAGGCCGAGATCGCCTTCCGAAAGGAGCTGATCAAGCTTGCCAACCAGTAGAAAAGCAGCGGCAGCAGCCAAGACGGCCACGGCGGCAAAAGCCGTTCCGTCCTTCGCGGCCGTCGCCGCTGTCGCCGCTTTGGCCGCCGTGGCGTCGTTCGTCTCCCCGCTCGCCCAGGCGGCCGAGCCGTGGATCCCCTATTCCCCTCCGTCCAAAGCGTTCACTTGCCGGATTCCAGGGTCGTGGTGGGGCTACGAGGAGGAGGAGCCGAACGGCTTCGCGGTCCACCTCCTAAGCCCCGACGATCCCTTGGGCGTTTACCGGGCCGGCATCGACGTCCATCGTGTGATCAAGGGAACTCCCGGCTATGCTCATTATCGGGAGGAAATATCAAAAATGCGCAAAGGGGGAGGGCTTTTGGACAACCAATCGAGCCCTCTCTCTTATACGCGGGCGGCCGGGGGTTTGGGCATCGTCTTCGAGACCACCGATTGGCAATGGCTGGCCGTTGGGCGCCTTCCCGCGCGGCGGATCCCGCTCCACCACTGGGTCTGCGTCGTCGCCGAGGGAGAGGATTACTGGATTATCCGGCTTTCTTCGACGCGGGAGTCGTTCCTCAAATACAGGGACCTGTTCCGCCGCTTCGTGTCGAGTTTTAAATCCCTCGGCGGTTAGCCAGAGCCTTTCTCAGGAAGCCATGCGCCAGCATGAGCTGGCGTTCGGCCTCCCGCCGGCCCAGGCCGCTTCGAGCCATCAGCACCGCCGTCTTGACGCTGCCCCTCGCTTCCTTTAAAAGAGCCGCAGCCCGCTTCCGTCCGACCCGTCCCAGGACCTCAACGAGAGATTCCGCCCTGTACCGAAGCTTTCTCGATTGGGGTTTCAAATCCACCATCCAATGCCCGTAAACCTTGCCGAGGCGGATCATCGCCGCGGTCGTGAGCATGTTGAGGACCATCTTGGCGGCGCTCCCGCTCTTGAGCCTCGTCGAACCGCTGATCACCTCCGGCCCGACGGCGGGGGCGATGATGATCTCGGCGGGGCGCGGAGAGATCCGGGCGCTCGAGGTGACAAGAACGGTCCGCTGGCCCCGCCGCCGCGCCGTCCTGAGGGCGCCCAAGACATACGGAGTGATCCCGCTCGCCGCGACGCCGACGACGACATCTCCTGCCTGAAGATCCATGACCGACTTTCCCCCGGCGCGCGCGTCGTCCTCGGCGCCCTCCCGGGACTTAAAAACCGCCCGGGAGCCGCCGGCAATGGCCGCCCGCACCATGCGTGGAGAGGTTTGGAAGGTGGGCGGGCATTCAGCCGCCTCGATCACCCCCAACCGTCCGCTTGTCCCCGCTCCGACGAATTTCAGCGCTCCGCCCCGGCCTAGGCTTGCCGCGATCAAGTCCGCCGCCTTGGCGATCCGGCGCGCCTGCCGGAAAACGGCGGCGGCAACCGTCGCGTCCTCCCGGCTCATCAGGCGGACGATCTGCAAAGACGACAGAAGATCGATACGGCGGCTCCTGGGATTGGACCTCTCGGTCTCAAGCCGCCGATAGCGGCGATAGGACGTCCCGGACATTGGCTCGCTACACCGAGGTCAAGGATACGTACGAGGCGCCGGTGAGACGATGGGACTCGCCGGGACGGCGGGCGCGGCCGAGGAAGGGGCGACGGCAAATTCTTGACGGGCCTTGGCCGGGTCCTCGATCCAGGCAAGGAGATGTCTCATGCTCCATGCGCCCGTCAGGCGCCTGGAGCCGATATCGAGGAGCGCGGCCTTCTCGGGCCCCGCCGAGCGCTTGGCGAATTCGTAGAGGAGCGGAACGGCGCGAGAGGAGGATTTATCCCGATCCGAATAGAGGAGCAGGATCGGCCTGTCCCGATAGGCCCTCAAGGCGTTGACGGTCGGGACGTTCTCGTAGCTCATCCCCGGCTCGAGCATCGCGACGAAGGCGACGCTTGAATGAAGGACGGCGTATTTAAGGGCGAGGGTGCCCCCCACGTAAGCCCCCACGAGGCCCAGATCCTCGTCACGCACTCCCCGGGCCTGGAGGTAGGCCGCGGCGGCCTCGACGTCCCGTCTCATCTCGGCGTAGTCGTTATGATTTCTAATGCTCCTGAATTGGTGGAAGGTGGTCGTCGAGCCGTCGGGCCCGACGGTGCTCTCCCCGTACCCCCTCAAATCAATCGCGAGCGCCCCGAAACCCCCGCGCCGCAGCATGGCCTCGAGCCCCCGCCACATCCCACGCCGCTCGCCGGCGCCGTGGATCAAAAGAACCGTCTTGCGGCCCTGTTGGGCGGGATCATAGTCGCCGTGGATCGTCCAGCCGTCGTCCGTCACGACGGAGACGGGGACTCGGACCCCGGGAGCGCCGGCGGCGGCCGCCGCCGGCGCCTGCGCGACGGCGGGGATGGCGGCTCCCCAAAGAGCGAGGGCCGCGGCAAGCCGTCTCACGGCAGGATTTCCTCCGGCCTAAACCAGAGCTTGACCTCTCTCTCCGCGTCGGCCGGATCGGAGGAGGCGTGGATCACGTTCTCGAAATGCCCCTTCGTCGTGATGCGGCCGAAGGATCCCCGCAACGTCCCCGGGGCGGCATCCTCGGGGTTCGTCGCGCCCGCGACGTCCCGGACGCGGCGAATGGCGTTTTCCCCGCGATAGACCATCGCGAGCACCCGATGATCCTTGAGGCCGTGGAATTCTCCTCGGATATAGCGGATGAGATCGGGGAAGAAGGGCTTGTCCTTCAAGGCCTCGTAGTGCTCGCGCGCCAGCGACTCGGAAACCGTCACCATCTTGGCCGCGGCCAGTTCGAGACCCGCGGCGTCCAGTCGGTCGATGACGAGACCGGTCAATTTGCGAAACAGCCCGTCCGGCTTGATCAGCACCAGCGTCCGTTCCTTGTTCATACGCGCATTCTATTAGATTTGGATTTTCGAGAAAAGGCGGCTTGCCAGCGCAATCACACAGGCGACGAGGGCGCCCAAGACCGCGGCGTCAGTCCCCAACCCGAAGTGGAAGGGGCCGCCGAACGCCTCTCGTAGGCCGTCGACGCCATAGGTCACGGGGTTGAGGCGCGCGAGCGCTTGCAGGGGGCCGGGCGCGCTTTGCATGGGAAAGAGGGCGTTCGAGAAAAAAAACATCGGAACAACGAGAAAGTTCATGATGAGCGGGAAACCCTGCATGTCATCCACGATCGAGGCGATGGCGGTGCCGACCCCCGCGAAGAAAAGCGCGATCAAGAACATGATGAGCACGGCCCCCGCGAATGCCGCCCCCAACACCGGGCGAAAGCCGACGGCCACGCAGACGGCAAGCATGATGAAGCCCTGGACGACGGCCACCGTCGCCCCGCCTAGGATGCGCCCTAGAACGATTTGGAGCCGGGGCACGGGAGCGACCAGCGTTTCCTTTAAGAAGCCGAACTGCTTGTCCCATACGAGTTCGATTCCGGAGAAGACGGCCGTGAAAAGGATCGGCATGGCGACGATCCCCGGCGACAGGAACTGAAGATAGCTCGTTCCCCGCGCCTTCTGAAAGATCGGCCCGAAACCGAAACCCATGGCGAACAAAAACGGCAACGGCTGGCCCAAGGCGCCGATCATCCGGGCTCGAGATCGCGCGTGACGCTTCACCTGCCTGAGCCAGAGGATGTAGAGAGCATTCATGGCGCCCTCAGCGCCTCCATAGCCGGCGGGTCAGCCGTATTTGATCGACGCTCGTGCCTTCCTCGTCTCGGATCGAATGCCCGGTCATCGCGATGAAAGCTTCCTCAAGGGAAGCTTTCATCGATCGCTCCTTCAGGCTCGCCGGCGTCCCCTGAGCGATCAGCTTCCCCTGGTCGATCACGGCCAATTCGTCGGCGATCTTGTCCGCCTCATCCATGTAATGCGTGGTGAAAAGCACGGTCATGCCGTTGACGCGGCTTTGATCGCGCACATAACCCCAGATGTGATTTCGGGTCTGGGGATCCAAGCCCAGGGTCGGCTCGTCGAGGAAGAGAATCTTCGGAGAGTGCAGCAAGGCCCGCGCGATCTCGAGGCGCCGCTTCATCCCTCCCGAATACTGCTTGACAAAAGCATCCCGTCGTTCCCAGAGCCCGACGAAGCGCAGGAGGCCCTCGATTCTCTCCCGGCGCGCGGGCTGACTCACGCCATAGAGCACGCCGTGAAACTCCATGTTCTCGGCGGCCGTGAGGTCCTCGTCGAGGCTCGGATCCTGGAATACGATGCCGAAGGCACGCCGCACTTGGTCGGGCTCTCGGCGCGGATCATGGCCCGCGACGGAGATGCTCCCGGAACTAGGCTCGAGAGCGGTCGTCAGCATCTTGATCGTCGTCGTCTTGCCCGCTCCATTGGGCCCCAGCAGGCCGAAGATCTTGCCGGGGGCGACCGAAAAGGAAATGTGGTCGACGGCGCGGAAGCCGCCGTAATCCTTGACCAGATCACGGACCTCGATCATGCCGCCATTGTATTTTTTTTGAATCACCAAGCTGCCGTCACGATCGGGACGATCTCTCCCGGATAGGCGGCGAGAAAAAAGCGCAGCGCGAAATCCGGCAGCTTGCGCTCCATGCTCCCGAGAAGCTCGTCGCCGGGCGACAGGCCCAGCAGCCACGCCGGGCTCCCCTCCCGCAGCTCGGACACCCGAGCCGCCCAGCATCGGTTTTTCAAGCACCAGGCGGGAGTCAGGCGCGCCCCGCGAAGCCGGAGGACTCCCGTCACCGCGAGAACGCGAGTCTCACGCACGTCCTCGAGATAGCCGAGATTCGGCGCGCCCGAAAAGCCAAAGGGGGTCCGCACGGCCAGCGATCGAGCCTTCTTCTCAAGCCGCGCGAGCTTCGAGGCCCGATCTGCGAGCTTGGCCGCCAGCGAGAGGCGCCGCGAGGATTCGGCGGCGAGGGCGGCCTCCCTCCCCAGGTCGGGATCGAAGCCGAAACGCGCGATCGCCGACTCGGCCCTGGCGAGCGCCTCCCTAGGGCGCCCCTCGCCCATCAGGCGCCCGATTTCATCGTAGGACGCGCGCCACTCGGCGATCAGACGGACGGCGTCCGACATTCCCGCCACCGCGCGGGCCAAAGCCTTTTCAAGGGCCAAGCCGCTGATGCTTGTCATGCGCCGCTCATAGAGGTTGCAGGAAGGGATCAGGGGGTCGCAAAGAGGGATGAAGAGCGGCATGAACCACGAACCGCTGGGCCGATAGGCCGCGCTCGAAACAAGAACGATCTCCCGCCCGGGCATGAAGTTCCTGAGCCGCAGCTCGACGAGAAGCGTCCCGGATGGGAAAAAGACGCCGCTCCAATGGAGCCAGGCGGCCGGAGTGACCGCGAGATCGTCGGCGCCAAGGACCCGTTCCGACTCGATCGCGGACGCCGAGGAAAAAAAGGCGGAGAATTCGCCCACCAGGGAATCCCCGAACGCGGCCGCCGCCCGGACCCTATTGTCGCTAAAAAAGCCGGCTCCGATCCTTAAGTCCGCCGCGCGCGCTTGCGGGGCGAGGAGCACATGAACGGACTCCGGGGCTTTGGGTCCGAGGCTTCTCGAAAGAGGCGCAACGGCCTCCCTCACGACATAGACGTTCGTGCAGGATGACATGAAGCCGCAAAAAGCAACGGCGGGCAAAAGAAGGCAACGAATGGCCAAGAAAGGATTCCGCCTCAGCACGTGCAGCAGCATTGTCGCGCTCATCGTATCAAAAGTATAATCACCGGCATGTTTCGGAGACTCGCGGCCGTATTCCTGGCCGGCTTGGCCGTTTCCCTCCTTCCGCTCCGAAGCCGTGCCGCCGAAGCCCCCGACCCTGACGAACAGCTTCTGGAAGCGGCGGAAACGGGGAATCTCTCCCTCGTCAAGAAACTCGCGGAGCAAGGCGCGGACATCTCCGCTAAAAACAGCTTGGGGAACACCCCCCTCCATTTCGCGGCCAACAAGGGGGATATCCCGCTTCTTGACTACCTTATTTCCAGGCATGCCGACCTTGAAGTGCGCAACAAAGAAGGCTACACGCCCCTGATCTGGGCGGCGTCGATGGGCCATCTCGCCGCGGTCAAGCATCTCCTGGAGGCCGGCGCCGATATCGCCGTCAAGGACGATGACGGCCGCACGCCTCTCCAATGGGCCGCGGGTCAAGGTCGGCTCCCCATCGTTGCCTATCTGATCTCGAAGGGCTCCAATCTCGCGACATCCGACAACGACGGATACACCCCCCTCCACTGGGCCGCCATCAACAGCCGGTTGCGAGTCCTCCGTTTTCTCCTCGACCACGGAGCGAAAACCACGGCGCGAAGCAAGCGCGGCGTCACGCCACTGGAGGCCGCGGCCCAGGGAGGCGATCCCCAGGTGGTCGAGGCGCTTGTCCGGCACGGCGGCGACGTCTCCGCGGCGGACAACGACGGAGACACCCCGCTTTTCATGGCGGCGAAGTTCGGTCACCTCACCGTCGTCCGCTATCTCGCCGGGAAGGGGGCCTCCGTCTCCGTGAAAAACAATAAGGGAGACACGCCTCTCCACGCCGCCTCGGAGTTGGGCCATTGGGACGTCGTCAAATTCCTTCTGTCGAAGGGAGCCAACCCCAACGCCAAGAACCAATACGGACAAACTCCCCTCTATAACGCCTCCCTCATGGGCCAATTGGACGTGGTCGCTTCGCTCATGGAGAGAGGCGCCGACCCGGAAATCAAGGATCTGGGGGAGACGACCCCCGCGGGCGTCGCCTGCCAAGGCCGCTATGACGACTATACCTGCCCCAAAGGACAGATCCTCTCCGTCTTGAGAAAGACCCCCGAACCTGTTAAAATCTGACGTGGCGCAAATCCTGGTCGTGGACGACGAGGACGACATCCGGACGCTCATGCGGGCCATCCTCGAGGCCGGCGGCCATAAGGTACAGACGGCCGCCAACGGCGCCGAGGCCTTGGCCCTGATCGGCGTCGAGCCAGCCGCGGAAAGACCCCTGCCGGACCTCATCATCTCCGACGTCTTGATGCCGGTGCTCGACGGCCACGCCATGACGGAGCGGCTCGTCGAGAACTCCAAGACAAGAAAAATTCCGCTCATCATCCTCACGGCCCGCGGCGGCACCCGGGATCTCTTCAAGCTTTCAGCCAACATCAAGGCATTCATCGAGAAGCCCTTCAACCCCAAGGCTCTGCGCGACGCCGTCTCCCAAACGCTCACTCTCGACGGCACGCCCTAATGGCGACGATCCTGGTTGTCGACGACGAGCCGGACATCATCACCCTCCTCAAGATCCTCCTGGAAAAGGAGGGATACACGGTTCTCGAGGCCTCCAACGGCCAGGCGGCCTTGGAGCGTTTGGGCGTCGAGCCGCCCAACCCTTCGGCTCCCCGGCCGGATCTCATCATCCTCGACATCATGATGCCGGTGATGGATGGCCACGCCCTCAACACACGGCTCCAACGCCAACCCGAGATGAGCGGCATCCCCGTTCTTATCCTCACGGCCAAGGGAGAAAAGATGAGAGACCTTTTCCAAGTCGCCCCCAACGTAGCGGCCTACGTCCAGAAGCCCTTCGAGCCCAAAAGGCTCAAAAGCCTCGTCGCGGGCATCATCGCGGGGACAAACCGCTGAGCCTCCCCGCCCCCGAGGGCGTGCCCGCCCCGCGCCCATCGCCCGAGTCCTCTCCGGCCGCGGCGTCGCACACGCTTGCGGAGATTCTGGAAGGCAAAAAGGCCAAGCTGCGGCATCTGCGTTCGGAGGGCGTCGACCCTTACCCCGCGCGATGCCGGCGCACGCATTCGCTTGCCCAGGCACTCGAGGTCGCCTCCCCCCTCAAGGCCGGCGACCACGCCGGCGCCGTGGTCGAAGCCGTCGGCCGCATCGTGGCCCTGCGCGACATGGGAGGCTCCGCCTTCGCCCACTTGGAGGATGGCTCGGCGCGCTGCCAGGCCTATTTCAAAAAGGACGCCATGCCCGCGGAGGCTTTCGATCTTCTCAAGAAAAGCGTCGATCTAGGAGACTTTGTCGCCGTCGCGGGGACCGTCTTTCGAACGAAGACCGGCGAGCCCACGATCGCCGTCTCGGGCATCTCGATTCTCTCCAAGTCCCTCAGGCCTCTCCCGGAGAAATGGCATGGCTTGAAGGACGTCGAGACGCGCTATCGCTTGCGCCACTTGGATCTTGTCTCCAACCGCGATGTGCGCTCCGATTTCGAGAGGCGCTCCCTCATCGTCAAAACGGTTCGCTCGACCTTGGATTCCGCCGGATTCCTCGAGGTCGAGACCCCCATCCTCCTGCCCCAGGCGGGCGGCGCCTCGGCACGGCCTTTCAGCACCCACCATCACGCGCTCAAGAGGGACATGGTGCTGCGCATCGCGACCGAGCTCTATCTGAAGCGCTTGATCGTCGGGGGTTTCGAGAAGGTCTACGAAATCGGCCGGATTTTCCGCAACGAGGGGATCGACACCAAGCACAACCCCGAGTTCACCATGCTCGAGGCCTACCAGGCCTACGCCGACTACAACGGCATGGCGGATCTCTTCGAGCGGGTCGTCGGCAACTGCGCCCAGGCCCTGGGCGTGAGCCAAGTCACCGAAAACGGCCGGACGGTGGACCTGCGCCCTCCCTTCCCCCGCGTGCGCCTCCCGGAGCTGTGGCGGAAGCTGCTGGGAGAGCCGATCGATGCGGTCCTCGACGGCCTCCGATTCAACGCCCCGGCCCTGCAACGACTGGCCGGCCGGCTGGGCCTCGGCGCCGTCGAGGGAGTCCCCAACGCCAAGATCTTCGAGCGCATCGTTGACGCCAAAATTTTGCCCGAAATCGATCGGGAGACGAAGCCGGTCCTCCTCTTCGACCACCCGGCCGCGATCACGCCGCTCGCCAAGCTCATGCCGGGGAGCTCGGCCATCGTCGAGCGCTTCGAGGCCTTCGCCTTCTCCCAGGAGCTCGCCAACGCCTACTCCGAGCTCAACGACCCGCTCGATCAGAGGGACCGCTTCGCCGAGCAGGCCCGCCGCCGCAGGGAGGAGCGCGAAGAGGAGGCCGAACTCCTCGACGAAGACTTCGTTGAGGCCCTCGAATGCGGCATGCCGCCGACGGGCGGCATCGGCATCGGCATCGACAGGCTCGTCATGCTTCTCACGGGACGGGCCTCGATCCGGGACGTCATCCTTTTCCCCATCATGAAAGATGCCGCTTGAACTCTTCATGGCTTGGCGCTACCTCAAGGCCAAGCGCAAGGGACTCTTCGCGGTCCTGACGACAGCCATCGGCATCGCGGGGGTCGCCGTGGGCGTCGCGGCGCTCATCACGACGCTTTCCGTCATGAACGGCTTCCAGGCGGACATCCAAAAGAAGATTCTTGGCGCCCAGGCCATGCTGACGGTCTTCCGCATGGGGGATTCCGCGTCCCTCGCCGGCGCGGAGCGGACGCTGCGGGATGATTCCCAGGTCGCCGCCTACTCGCCCTTTACCCTTTCCCAGGCCGTCGCGACGATCGGCGGGCGCAGTTCCGGCGTCGTCTTGAAGGGAATCGATCCCGCGCGCGAGTTTGGAGTCAATGAACTCGCGGGGAAACTCCAATCGGGAAGCTGGCAGGCCCTTCGCGGCGGGAAAGTCCCGGGCATCGTCCTGGGCGAAGAGCTCGCCAGGACCCTGGGGGCATGGCCCGGGGACAGCGTGGTCCTCGTCTCCCCCTCGGGACTGATGGGCGCCTTCGGCGTCGTCCCCCGCATGGAACGCTTTCGCGTCGCGGGCCTTCTCCATACGGGCTACTACGAATACGACAGCACGACCGCCTACTCCGACATCGCCAGCGCGCTCAAATTGTCGGGCGAGCCTGGAGCGACCCGAGGATTCGGCGTCCGGCTCCATGACATCGCCTTCTTGCGCAGGGCCAAGAAAAGCCTCCAGCGCTCCCTCGGCGGCGGTTTTTTCGTGCGCTCTTACGAGGACATGAACCAGACCCTCTTCGCGGCGCTCAAGCTCGAGAAGGCCACCATGTTCATCATCCTGGCCCTGATCATCCTCGTCGCCTCTCTTAACATCGCCTCGACCCTGATCCTCCGAACCGTCGAAAAGACGCGGGACATCGCTCTCTTAAAAGCCATGGGCGCGGGTCCGCGCCTCGTGCTTCGCGTGTTCTTGGCCGAAGGCACCATCATCGCGGCGATCGGCCTCACGGCCGGCGTCACCCTCGGGCTTTTCCTGTGCTGGCTCATAAGAACCTACCCGATCGTCAAACTTCCCGCCGACATCTACTACCTCTCGAGGCTTCCCGTCGACGTCGAGCCCCTCGACGTGACGCTCGTGATCATCGTGGGCTTCTTCCTCTGTCTCCTGGCGACGATCTACCCCGCTTGGCGGGCCTCCAAGGTTAAGACCGTCGAGGCCCTGCATTATGGATAAGCCCCACGCGCCCCGCCGGGCCAACGCCCCTCCCGACGGCCCGGAGAGCGCTCGGCCTTCGGCCTGGACCACGCCCCCCCTTCTCGAGGCCCGCCAAATCCATAAGTCCTACGGCCAAGGCGCTTCGATCGCATCCATCTTAAACGGCCTCGACTTGGATGTTCGGGCCGGAGAGTTCGTCGCGGTGCTGGGACCCTCCGGCTCCGGCAAGTCGACGCTCCTCAATCTCTTCGGCCTTCTCGACAAGCCGACTCGGGGAGAGATCCTCATCGGGGGAAAGCCCACGGCCCATCTCGAAGAGGAGGACCGCTCGCGGCTTCGGGTGAGGCGGCTGGGCTTTCTTTTCCAATTCGACTCCCTGTTGCCCGAGTTTTCGGTCTTGGAGAACCTCCTCATGCCCGTCCGCATCGCCCGCGCCCAAGGAATCGCCGCCCAGGGGGACCGGGAGTCCCGGGATTCGGCGCGGGAAATCCTCTCGCGCTTCGGCATCGAGCGCTTGGCCTCGCGGCTCCCCAGCCAACTTTCGGGCGGGGAACGCCAACGGGCGGCCCTCTCCCGCGCTCTCATCAACGAACCCGAAGCTCTCCTGGCGGATGAGCCCACGGGAAACCTGGACAAGGAGAACGCTGAATTGGTATTTAAAGACCTGAGAAGGCTCGCGGAGGAGCGGGCCTTGGCCGTTGTCATGGCAACGCACAACGAGGCCATCGCCCGCTACGCGAGCCGGATCGTTTCGCTGGCCGACGGCCATATCAAGGAGATGTCCGTCACACGATGAAAATTTACATCGACGGCGCGTTTTACGACAAGGATGAAGCCAAAGTCTCGGTCTTCGATCACGGGCTTCTCTATGGCGACGGCGTCTTCGAGGGGATTCGCGCCTACAACGGACGGATATTCCGCCTCAAGGAGCACTTGAACCGCCTGGAGGCCTCGGCCAAGGCCGTCTATCTCGAACTGCCCCAGACCTTGAAGAAGATCGAGGAGGCCGTCGTCGAGACGGTGCGCCAAAACCGACTCAGGGACGCCTATATCCGTCTCGTCGTCACGCGCGGCATGGGAGACCTCGGCCTCGACATGCGCAAATGCCGCGGGAATGCCTCCCTCGTCATCATCGCGGACAAAATAGAGCTCTACCCCCAGGCCTATTATGAGAAGGGCCTCGATCTCGTCGTTTCGACGATACGCCAGCGCGGCCCCGACCAGCTCCCGGCCCAAATCAAATCCCTCAACTACCTCGCCAATATCCTGGCTCGCTCTGAAGCGACGCGCGCCGGAGCCCACGAGGCGATCCTTCTCAATCACGAGGGCTACGTCACGGAATGCACCGGCGACAACATCTTCTTCGTCCGCGACGGACGCATCTTCACCCCCCCCGTCTCAGCCGGCATTCTCGAAGGCATCACGCGCCAGGCGATCATCGAGATCTGTCGGGATGATCTCAATAACCGAGTCGTGGAGTCGCTCTTCACCCCCGCGGAGCTCTGCCGGGCCCAGGAGGTATTCCTTTCCGGCACCGGCGCCGAAGTGATCGGCGCCGTCAAGATCGACGGGCACCCGATCGGCGCCGGCCAGCCAGGGCCGCTGACACGAAAGATCGTCTCCCTCTTCAGGGCCTACGCCGGAGCGAGCGGAGTCCCGGTCTACAACGAGGGTCTCTGAGCCGGCGTGCGGCTGTTATCCTGGAACGTCAACGGCGTCCGCGCCGCTCTTAAGAAAGGATTTCTCGACTGGTTGCGCCAAGAGAGCCCCGACGTCCTCTGCTTGCAGGAGACGAAGGCCGAGCCTTCCCAGCTGCCGGCGGAATTGGCGATGCCCGAGGGCTATCAGGCGGCCTGGGACTGGCCGCTGGAAAAAAAGGGGTATAGCGGCGTCGCGACGCTCAGCCGCGTCGCGCCCCTCGCGGTCGAGCGCGGTCTCGGGGTCGCCGAGTTCGACCGCGAGGGGCGCGTCCTCGTCTCTCGATATCCCGAGTTCATCCTCTATAACGTCTATTTCCCGAACGGCAAGCGCGACCAGACGCGCCTCGACTACAAACTGCGCTTCTACGACGCCTTTCTCGATATCCTCAAACGCGATCTCCGGAAAAACGGCGGCAAGATTGTTCTCTGCGGAGACGTCAACACGGCGCACCGGGATATTGATCTCGCCCGGCCCAAGGAAAACAGCAAGATCTCGGGCTTCCTTCCCGCCGAACGCGCCTGGATC
>DAHVWT010000119.1 GCA_027327915.1 Elusimicrobiota bacterium | reverse complement strand
CTCTGCTGCTGCCGGATGAGCCGACTCCGCTCACCTCGGCGCAAGAGATCCAGCGGCGCCTCGAGAACGAGATCGATGCAGTGCTCGATGGGGGAGATTGCGGGGTGGAGCCGACCACGGTGGTGGATCTGTCCGTGACGCCGCCGGTCGTGATCCGCGCCGGGAGGGGGCCGTTGGCTGCCATCACGGCCAGCCGTTCTGCGAGCGACCGGCCCGGGTGATCGCTTCCTGGCGGCCCATCGAGGGCAAGCCGCTCGCCGCTGGCGCGGCGTGCGCTGGGGGCAAGGGGCGAACACGGTATACTGAGCGTTTGAGAATGCGAGAACAGCTTCGATGAGCACACCTCACCCCGGCGGCCGCGTCCTGTCCGGCATGCGGCCCACGGGCCGGCTGCACCTGGGCAATTACCACGGGGCGCTTCGCAACTGGGTGCGTCTGCAGTACGAGCACGAGTGCTTTTTCTTCGTCGCCGACTGGCACATGCTCACCACCGGCTACGAGGATCCCTCCCGGTTGCCGGAATTCGTGCACGAGGTGCTGATCGACTGGCTGTCGGCGGGTCTCAATCCGGGGGTGGCGACGCTGTTTGTCCAATCGCACGTGCCCGAGCATGCCGAGCTGCACCTGCTGCTGTCCATGATCACCCCGCTTGGATGGCTTGAGCGGGTACCGAGCTATAAGGACCAGCAGGAGCAGATCAAGGACAAGGACCTGGCAACGTATGGATTCCTGGGCTATCCGCTGTTGCAAAGCGCCGACATCCTGATCTATCGGGCGCAGCATGTGCCCGTGGGCGATGATCAGGTGGCGCATGTGGAGCTCACACGCGAGACCGCACGCCGTTTCAACCATCTCTACGGCCGCGAGCCGGACTTCGAGGAGAAGGTCGAGCGAGCGATCAAGAGCCTCGGCGGGCGCAATACCACG
>DAHVWT010000118.1 GCA_027327915.1 Elusimicrobiota bacterium | reverse complement strand
CAGTATCGTGTCCCCCTATTTCTTGGCGGTTTCCTCGTCCTCGCCGCCTTCGGGGCCATGACGATCCGGAGGAACCGCGATTGGAAATCCGACGAGAGCGTCTTTTCGCATCGGGAGCTTGGCAACGCCCGCGTCCAATATAATCTGGGAGTTCTCGCCCAGCAAAAGGGGGATCTCGTTGCGGCCGCCGCTTACTATCGGCGGGCCATCGAGGCGAATCCCGGCTACTCGGAGGCGCTCACAAACCTTGCCGGCATCGAGGACGGCCTTGGCGACAAAGCCGGAGCCCGGCGCGACTATCTGGCGGCCTTGGCGCTGGCGCCTTCGGCCCCGATCCCGTACGATGATTACGGGCTTTTCCTTGAGAAACAGGGCGGCCGTCGCGAGGCGCGGCGGCTTTACCGGAAGGCGCTGGACAGGGAGCCGGGCTTCATCCCCGCGCGGATGCACCTGGCCGCAGACCTGGCGGCCTCCGGTCGCGTCCAGCAGGCCGTCAATCAATATCACGACGTGATCCGCCGCGACCCGTCTTACATAAAAGCCTACGTGGAGATCGGAATGCTCCTCGATCGGGAGCACCGCTATGAGGAAGCGGCCGCGGCTTTAAGCTCCGCGACGGCGCGTTTTCCCGCCGACGCCTCCTTGGCGGAGAATCTGGGCGTTGTCCGGCATCACGAGGGGCGCTTCCCGGAAGCCCTGCGATGGCTCAACCGCGCCAAGGCTCTCGATCGGAGAGATCCTGCCGTGCGCTACAACCTGGGAACGGTTTATTCCGACCAGGGAGATCTAAAGAAGGCGCGAAAGGAGTTTCGTGCCGCGGTTCAAGGGGATCCCGTCTATGCAGCGGCCTGGTACAACCTCGGGGTGGTCGAGCAGCGTCTGGGGGACGTCCCTGCCGCGATCAAGGCCTACGATCAGGCCGTCAGGGTCAACCCCCGTTACGTCGAGGCGATCAACAATTTGAGCGGGCTCTATGAGGATTCCGGAAGGCTTGCCGAGGCGCGAAAACTCCTCGCCAAGGGGCTGGCGCTCTCGCCACGAGAGCCCTTCCTGCATGCGAACCTGGGGAACGTCGCCCTGGATGAAGGCAAGATCGACCAGGCGCGAATCG
>DAHVWT010000117.1 GCA_027327915.1 Elusimicrobiota bacterium | reverse complement strand
CCGCACGGGCGGATTCTACGAGTCCTTATGGACGGTGATGAACGAGGACGGCGAGTTCGGCGCCCGCCTCTATCATCAAGGCTTTCGCGGCTTGTGCCGCGCGGACTTAGCGCACCGACACCGCTACTCGACGAGCTTCCTCCATCTTTTGCGCAATTATTTTCTGACGGCGATGGTCCAGGCCCAGATCGCCCGGAAGATGGACACCTCTCCCGACCCCTCCGTTTCCACGGCCGAAATGACCCGCCGCCTCCTGGTTCTCGCGCTCCTGGCTTCGCCTCTATCCCTGCTTTGGCTGTCGCCAGGGCGGGCCCTGGCCGCCGCCCTCCTTCTCCTGGCCGCCCTCCTCGCCGGCTTTGGCCGCCTCCACGCTCTTGTCTGGAGGCATGTCCCGCCAAGGATCATCCCCGCGTGGCACGCGGTCTACGTCGGCGTCACTCCCGCGATCGCGCTGGGTTATCTTTACGGCCTTTGGCTGGACCTGCGCGGGCGCTCCTTGCTTGCGGGTCCGCCCTCGCGGCTTGAGTTCTTCGAGGCCCCTCTATGATCGCAGAGGCAAGGCGGCTTCTGGCGTTCGGAATGAGGTTCGTCGAAGGCATCCTGCATCCAGGCCGAATCTCGTTTTTGGTCTTATTCGTGACCGACCGCTGCAACGCCCAATGCCCCTATTGCTTCAACACCTTCCTGCCCCACCTCAGCCCCTCGACGCGGCAAGACGCGGCCTCCCTCCTGTCTCTCGACGAATACGCTCGCATCGCCGGGAATCTCAATCCTCTCTTCCAGGTCGTCCTGAGCGGCGGCGAACCCTTTCTCCGGGATGACGTCGACGCGATCGTGGAGACCTTCTATGAACGCGCGGGGACCCGTCTTTTTTCGATCCCGACGAACGGTTCCCTGCCGGACCGCGCGGCCCGCAAGCTGGAGAGGATGGCCGCGTCATGCCCCCTGGCGACCTTCAATCTCATCGTGTCTCTCGACGCCCTCGGCTCCAAGCATGACGCCCTGCGCCGCCTGCCGGGAGGTTTCGAGAAGGCTCTCTCTTTGTGCCGCGCGGCGCTGAAACTGCGCCCATCCCGCGGCAACGTCAATCTCGTCGTGACAACAGCCGTTTCGGACGACAACCTCGGGGAGGTCGGCGCGCTTCAATCCTTCCTCAGGCGCGCCTTGCCCCCCAAGGGCTGGCATCACAACATCCAATACGACCAGCGTCTCGGCTCCCGCCGCGCGGACGTTTCGCGGCTCCAGGAGAAGGCGCGCGATGGGAAGACGAATCCGGACGGAGCGCCGGGCGGGCTTTGGGAGCGCTTCGTTTCCCGATGGTATGTCCGCCGGATCAACGACATCATCCTCGACCAGCTGGCCCAAGACAGGATGATCTACCGATGCGTGGGCGGGCGAAAGATCGGCGTCGTGATGCCGGACGGCGGCGCCTACCCCTGCGAGCCCTTCGTCTTCGAGCCGGACTATCGCCGATTCCCGCGCCGCAACCTGCGCGATTTTGGCTATGATTTCAAGCGCCTGCGCCGGGAACCGGGCTACCTCCGGATGATGGAATTCATCGAACAGGGACGATGCCGGGCCTGTCCTTGGAGCTGCGCCGCGACGGCGAGCATGAGCTACGAATGGCGCAACTGGCCTCTCTGGCTGCGCGGCCCCGCGGCGTCTTCTTAAATTGGAAGA
>DAHVWT010000116.1 GCA_027327915.1 Elusimicrobiota bacterium | reverse complement strand
CCTCAGCCGCGGCGCGGTATTTCCCCTGGGCCGCCGTGCGCTACCTTCTTTCCCCGGCGGCCCCTGCCGGGCCAACACCACTCCCGACGGCCCGGAGGGCGCTCGGCCTTGAGCCTGGACCGCGCCCCGCCGGCTCCGATCTCGTCTGGGAGTCCCGTCTCGGCTGGGAGATCGAGCGCTCGCGCGGTCTTACCGGGAGCGTTTCGTGGTTCGGCGACAAGGACGGCTCGTCCATCCCTCCGGGGCTCCCGGAGGGGGCCTCCTTCGCTGGACGTTCCGTGCCGAGGCGGGATTTCACCGAGTCGTCCTGGACGGCGTCGGTTTCGAGCCGGGAACCGGGCTGGCTCTATGTCGCCGAGCCGCGCTACCCGGGCTGGACGTTCACGCTCGTGGGACAGGGGGGCTCCAGGAGGCTTGAGAGCGAGACGGCCGCGGGGGCGTTTCAAAAAATCCGCGTCCCACCGGGGCGCTGGAGACTTTATGCCCGCTACGAACCATGGAGCTTCCGTCTCGGCCTCCTGGCCACTTTGGGCGCTCTTTATCTTCTATACTGGAAAGGCACAACAAGCCTTCAGCGCTCGGCCTGAACGGGCGGCCGGCGTCTGAAAGCCGAGGACCGGGATCTTCTAGGAATGAGACGCGACGATTTCGTTTTGGCGGGCGTCTGGACGACGGCCGTGGGCGGCCTGGCCGCCGCGGCTCTCCTGCTTCCGGGCGCGGTTTTCCTCAATTTCGGCGATCTTTTCGCCTATCATTACCCCTTGCGCCATCTCGTCGAGTCGAGCCTCGAGGCAGGAAGGCTCCCATTTTGGAATCCCTATATCTTCGGCGGCGTCCCCCTTCTGGGCGACACCCAGGCGGCTCTATTCTATCCCGTCTCCCTTCTGGGCTACTTTTTTCCGCTTCTCAAGGCCCTCGCCTGGGACGGCGCCTTTCACCTGTGGTGGGCGGGAGCGGGGGGATTCCTGCTCGCGCGGCGCTCCGGCCTCGCGGGAGCCTGGGCGCTCCTTTTGGGAGCCTCTTACGCGCTCTCGCCCTTTCTGGTCTACCGTTCGACCGAAGGCATCCCGACGTTGCTCGCCTCCCTCTCGTGGATTCCCTGGGTGTGGCTCTTTTGGCTTTACGGCCGTCCGCTCTACCTCGCGGGGGCCTGGGCGCTGCAGTTTTTCTCGGGCCACCCCCAATTCATGGCCCTCAACGGCGTCGCGATGATCCTGTGGGCCCTCATCACCGACCGGCGGCTCCTCATGCCGGCCGCCGCGGCGGGGGCGGCCTTCCTGGCGCTGGGGGCCGTGCTGTGGATGCCCGCCGCCGAGTTCGTCGGGCGCTCGATCAGGACGTACTGGCCCGCGGTCTACTCGAATGCCTACTCCCTGACGCCGCGGGAGGCGTTCAGCTGGTTCTATGTTCCTTCCGGAGGGACGCCCCTTTCCCCGGGCTATGACGGCGTGCCGTCCGTGTTTTTCGAATCATCGGGTCTGTGGCTTGGCGGCGGCTGTCTGTTGGCGGGCCTATGGGGTCTCGCGGCGCCGGGACGCCGGCGAGCGAGGATCGCGGCCGCGCTTCTCGTGGCCGTGGCCTCGGCGTACCGGCGGGCACCCCTTCTTCTCTGGAGTGGGGCGCTCACCCTCGTCTTTCTGATCTCCTCGGGACTTGGCGTGTGGACGCTTCCCGTGCTGATCACGGGGTGGTCCCTCTGGA
>DAHVWT010000115.1 GCA_027327915.1 Elusimicrobiota bacterium | reverse complement strand
GCCCGCATCGACACGCAAGGGCTTCCCTTCGAGGCCACTGACTCGGCGATGGCGCTCGCCGGAGCGGCGGCCAACCTGAAGGCCTCCATCGACGAGAGCCAAGCGCTGATCACCCATGACTCCCTTCCCGTCGTGGAAGCCGACCCGACGCAACTGATCCTCCTGCTTCAAAACCTGCTCGCCAACGCGATCCGCTACCGGCGCTCGGACCGTCCCTTCATCCACGTCGGCGCCCGCCGCAAGGGCGACGAGTGGGTTTTCTCCGTGAAGGACGACGGGCGCGGCTTCGACCAAGGGGCCGCGACGCATCTGTTCAATCTCTTTGATCGCTCCGACCCCGTCCGCCCCGGCCGCGGCCTCGGGCTGGCCATCTGCAAGAAAATCATCGCCCGTCACGGCGGCCGCCTTTGGGCGGTTTCAAAGCCGGGAGCCGGCGCCACCTTCTACTTTTCCCTGCCCATCCTTCGCCGGGAGGCCGCCTCCGGTCCGAAGGAGGCCCAAGGCGACCGGATCGCTGGAGGAACCGGACCATGATTCCCGTGGACGATTCCATGACGCCTCGGCCGGCCGGGGAGAGCCGGACGCCGGATATCCTCCACGTCCTGGTCGTTGAGGACTCTCCGGCGGACGCCGAGCTCATCCGCGGCCTCATCGCCCTGGCGAAATCCCTGCGCTGCGTTCCGGAGCATGTGACCACCCTGGAAGAGGCGCTCAAGCGCCTGAAAAAAGACGGCGTTGACGCCGTCCTCCTCGACCTCAACCTGCCCGACAGCGCGGGCCTCGAGACCGCCCAAAAAATCCTCGCGGCCGCTCCGGACGTGCCGACCATCGTCCTGAGCGGACTCGATGAGAGGGAAATCGCCCTGCGGGCCGTCCATCAAGGCGCCCAGGACTATCTCATCAAATCGGACGTCGGCAGCCACCTGCTCGAACGGGCTCTCCGCTACGCCGTCGAGCGCCAGCGCCTTCTGGACGAAATCCAGAGCAAATACCATAACGAGATCGAGCTCAGCCGGTTCAAGACCCAGCTCGTCTCGATGGTGAGCCATGATTTCGCCAACGCCCTGAGCGTGATCGAGTGCGGCTTGCCTCTGATTGAGGAATCCATGACGGCGACCGGCGACCGCGGCCGCAAGGTCCTCTACCAACATCTCAAAAGCGGGGTGCGCGCCCTCCATTTGACGGCCCACAACCTTCTCAACCTCGGACGCATGGAGTCAGGCAAGCTGAAGCTCCGCTTCGGCGAGGTCGAAGCGGGAGAGCTCGCGCGCGACAGCCTGAAATCCCTCGATGCCCTTTGCCGCGATAAGAGGCTCCGGGTGACCCTGAAGCTCCCGGCGCGGCCGCTTTGGATCAGGGCGGACGAGGAATCCCTTTCTCTCGTGATGGCCAATCTCCTCAGCAACGCCATCAAATACACGCCGACGCAAGGGAAAATAGCCGTCGGAGCCGCGCGCGACCCGGAGAGCGCGGATCATGTCCTTTTCTTCGTCGAGGACAACGGCATCGGCATTTCCCTCCGGGATCAGAAGAGAATCTTCGCGCCCTATTTCCGGACAACGCTCGGCCAAAAGACGGCGCAAGGCTTCGGAGTGGGCCTGACGTTCGCGAGGACGATCCTGGAGGCCCATGGGAGCTCGCTTAAAGTGAAAAGCTCTCCGGGGCGGGGTTCCAGGTTTTCCTTCAAGCTCCCCCTGGGGACCGGGTCGTCCGCTCCCGAACGCTTCTAGCTCGGTCCTCCCCGTGAAACTCCCGTTATGGGGCCTAGACGGAGGCGGCGCTGGAAGGTC
>DAHVWT010000114.1 GCA_027327915.1 Elusimicrobiota bacterium | reverse complement strand
CGAGATGTCGTAGCTTTGAGCATCCGATGATTGCACGGTCAAAAGCAGAGGCAAGGCGCGCTCTCTCCATAGTCCTTTATGGTCAAAAAAAGGCCTGATCATAGCGGGCGTCTCGCAAAAGATGGCGCCGACCGTGATTTTCGTCCCGGAGACGCTCTCGTGTTCAGGAAAAGCCCGGGGCGCGGTCAAATAGACGGGCCTGGGAACGTAGTAGGGGGCGCAGCCGTTGAGGTAAACGGCCAACATGACGGCACACCCTCGACGCAGAAAACTCTCATGGGGCTTCATGTCTTTTTTGAGATGCCGGCTTACGCGTTTAGGAAGGCTTTGGCGCCTCTGGATTTTCTCATTCCGAGACGCTACATTAGGCCGTACTAGGGGATGCCGGCGACGGCGTTTGACCGCCGGCAGGCAGACCGGCGGAAGGAATCTGTGCCAGGTCCTCGATGAGCCGGCCGCCCCAGCGATATATGTTTTGCTCGCGAAGAACCCTCTGGAGGGAGCGCATGCGGCGCGCCTGCTCCCCTTCATCCATTTCAATTCCCAGACGAATCGCCTCCGCCATCTGCTCCGTATCGTAGGGATTGACAATCAGGGCTTCCCGAAGCTCCCGCGCGGCGCCGGTAAATCGGCTCAGGATCAGAACCCCCTTCTCGTCGTCCCGCGCGGCGACGAACTCCTTGGCGACCAAGTTCATCCCGTCGTGAAGGGACGTCACGAGGCAAAAGTCGGCGGCCTTGTAATACGGCTCGATCTCGGCGTGGCTGTGCTGGCGCGCCAGGATGACGATGGGCTTATAGTCCTTGGTTTTCCAGCGCCAGTTGATTCGTTCCGCCTCCGCCTCAATCTCGGTCTGGAGATCGTGATAGCGCTTGATATGAGTGCGGCTGGGCGCCCCCAGCTCGACAAAGGCGAGCTTGCCCTGATATTCGGGGTATTTTTCGAGCAGCCTCTCGAGGCTGCGGAAGCGCTCCATGATTCCCTTCGTGTAGTCGAGGCGGTCGACGCCGACCCCCATGAATTGGGCCTTGATCCCCAGTTCTTTAAAGAGGGCGTCCTTGTCGGGAAGGGGCTTCGCGTTCGCCGCGGGGAGCTGCGGCGGGTAGGCGACGCTGATCGGGTAGGGCTTAACGAAGGTCGTGTGGCCACGGCGGCCGACGGCGAAGCGCTTCCCATCGATGCGGCTTTCGAGATAGCGATCCACGGTCTCAAGGAAGTTGTTGCAGTGGAACTGGATGTGAAATCCGATGAGATCCGCCCCCAGCATCCCCGTCAGGATTTGCCGCTGCCACGGAAGGATGCCGAAGGCCTCCGGGTTGGGCCAGGGGATGTGCCAGAAAAGCGCGATGCGGGCGTCGGGGCGAGCCTCCCGGACGAGCGAGGGCAGAAGAGCGAAATGGTAGTCCTGGATGAGGACGAAGGGGGATGGGACATCCTTCATTTCCTCCATGAGGGCGTCGGCGAACTTGCGGTTGACCATCTGGTACTGCGCCCAGTCCTCCGGGTTGAAGACAGGCCGCGTGTGCGCGATGTGGCACAAGGGCCAGAGCCCCTCGTTGGAGAACCCGTAATAGTAGCCCTCCTCCTCCTCCTTGGTGAGCCACACTCGCTTGAGAGTATATTGCGGCTGGTCCGGTGGAACGCCTAGCTTGCCCTGGGCGTCCGAATTTTCGCGGTCAGCCTCCCCGGAGCCATGGGCGATCCAGGTGCCGCCGCAGGCGAGCATGATGGGCTCGAGTCCGGTCACGAGACCGCTCGGGGGCGTCACCACCTCGACGCGCCGCCCCTTGAGGACGTGCATGTAGGGCTCGCGGTTCGCCACCAGGAATAGCGGCCGGCCCTCAAGCTTGTTGCGGACATGCTCCTTGAGCCTCTGTGGCGTCCAGACGGCTTCCGCTTTTTCGCGGGCCAGGCGGGTGACGTACGCGATGGGGTCCTCGCCGGGCCGCAGGTCCTCCTCGATGTGCGCGGGATGCACCTGAAA
>DAHVWT010000113.1 GCA_027327915.1 Elusimicrobiota bacterium | reverse complement strand
TTTTCCCGGGCCTTCTCCCGATCCAGGCGGGCGTCATGCGCTATTATAGCGGCGTCTACACCTACGCGCCGGCGTTTTTATGCGGCCTCGTATTTCTCATGGACCATGACGTGGTCGTCTCCTATGGCCTCGCGAGTCTCCCCTGGCGGCGGCTTCCGGGCGCGCTCGGGGCGGCCTGGTGCCTCTACTCTTTTGTCTCGGTGGGGGGCCGGGGGCTTCGCGTTCTGGCCTCTCCTTTAAGCATGGCGCGATCGCCGGCTTCGAGTTTTTGGAATATCATGGAAAAGGAGCCGTCCCAGGTCGCCGTTTTCTCGCGCCCGGGCGTTCGATCCGCGATCCAAAAGGCGACGGCGCCGACGGACATATTGATATTCCCTCCGGAGTTTCAAAGCGCATCCCGCATCGAGGTGTCTCCGGTCATCGAGTTCTATCTTCGGCGCCATTGCATTTGCTGGCCGGAGGCGGAGCTCGGCGACCTGTGCCGGTTCCTGGAAAGCGACCGCAAGCGGCAGGAAGGCCGCTTCAAGGCCTATGTCCGGCCGCGTCTTTTCTTATTGCCGCATGTCGCGGCGCGCGAGCCGGCGTCTGGAATCGTGGCGGGCATGAGGGAATACCGGTGCCAGGCATCGGCAGCCGATCATGATCATGCCGGACGCCGCTTTCAAATCGGGCGGAAGTCGGCGGGGACGGGGGCGCAGTCGGGGGCGGGGGCGAGCATCGCGGGGTAGCCGACGGCGTCGTCGTACCACCACTGATACCAGAGCCAGCCGTCGCCGCGGCGCACGATCTTGTTGAAGGTCCGCGCGCAGCGTCCGCGGGGGCCGCAGACCTCGTCTTGGCGGTGCGCGAGCGCCAAGCCGGGCCCGACGAGGGAGACGCTCTGGCAGCCCGAGGCGTCCTCCGAGACCCTCGCCGCCGCGATCCCCTCGCGCCCGCCGAGATCGGCGGGGCTGATCGTCCAGAGGAGGACGGCGGGCGGCCGGTCCGGGCGCAGCCCCGGCACGGAGTCGCGCCAGGGCCGCTCTTCCAGGAGGACGCCGCGGACGATGTTCCGGGAGAGCGCGAAGAAAAGGCTCGTCGAACCGTAGGCCCCGGCGTAGAGCCAAAGCCCGGCGCAGCCGGGGCCGTTGGGCCCGATCTCAAGGCGTCCCGGCGCGCCGGGAGGCGGGGGGAGGGAGGAGGCGGGGCCGAAGGCGGGCGCGAGGCCGAAGCCCGCGCCCGAGCCTCGGATCTCGATGGAGCCCAGGCGCGGCCTTAAAATGTAGAGGAGCCCGTCTTGCTCGCGCGCCTCGTAAGCCGGGGCGGGCTCGCCGTCTCCGTCTTGGATCCCGATGGGCTTGAGGGAAAGGCTCGGGAAGGAAAAAACAGCCTACGCGCCCGGAAAGCCGGCGATGAGCCGGCCCTCCGGGCCGGGGGTTTGCGGACGGAGACGGCGGGGCGCGGTCCAGGCCTGGGGCCGAGCGCCCTCCGGGCCGTCGGGGCTTGCGTTGGCCTGGCGGGGCGCGGCTTTCGCCGCGGGAATCGCGGGGTTGGCGGGCGGCTCGGGCGGCTTGTGAGGCGTCGGGAGAGGCGGCGGGGGAGCGTCGGGCCGCGGCAGGAATAAAAAGAGCCCGAAGAGAGCGCCGGCCGCGAGAAGCGTGAAGGCCGCGGCCCAGGAGGGGCCCGGGCCCTTCTCCGCGTCCTCGCTCATGGCGCGCCGGGAGGCCCGGCGCAGGGCGCTCGAGCCCTTGGCGGCCGCGATCGCGAGCGTCGAGCCCCAGGTCAGGCTCCACAATTCGGGGGGCACTCGCCACGCGGGCCGGCCGAGGTTCACGAGACCCACGACCCCCAGGTCGAGCAGCCACCAGGCCGCGAGGATGATCTCGGCCTCGAAGCGCGCGAAACTTTCCCCGGCGCGCCTCCAGGCCGCCAGCTCCCGCCCGCCCAGCACCAGGCCCAGGAAGGCGAGGTAGGCGGCGGGAGTCAGCCCCTGGAGAGGACCCGGGGCGAGGCCCAGGGCCTCCCGCAATTCCTGGGCGAGATAAAGGGCCGAGGCGAGGGC
>DAHVWT010000112.1 GCA_027327915.1 Elusimicrobiota bacterium | reverse complement strand
GTGCTTTATCTCTCATAAAGGAGACGTCTTCCCCTGCGGCTATCTCCCGGTTTCCTGCGGCAACGTACGCCAAACGCCGTTGCGGGAGATTTGGGAGAACTCCGAAACCCTGCGAAAGCTCCGCGACCCGGGACTTTTGGGCGGGCGCTGCGGCGTCTGCTCCTTCAAGACGATTTGCGGGGGCTGCCGGGCGAGGGCCTATTACGCCGCGGACGACTTCCTGGCCGAGGAGCCCGCTTGCGCCTTTAATCCGGACGCGGCGCCCGCGACGACCGCGTAGCCTCTCCTCATCGCCTCAGCGCCGATACTGCGTGTACGCGTAACGGGCCTTCGGGTCGAAACGCGAGGCATCCACGGGCCGGTCGGGACTCGCGGTCACCGTCCTAAGGTCGTCGCTCAATAGGACCCAGACGGGAGTCTCGCATCGCCTTCGCCGATCGCAGCTTTTCCATTCGATATTCCGAAGCGCCGCGCCCCGCGGCGTCCCGACCATCGCGAGGACGTCGCCGAAGCCGAAGCCCCGGCGGTTCCAGAACTCGATCGAGCCGTCCTTCGGAAAGCGGAAAACGAAGATTCCCAGGGCGTCGATGCGATGCCAATGGCCCGATTCCAATTCCGCCTCGTCGCAGTCCATGCGTTCGCGCCGCTGCATCGCCATGAGGGGCGTCAGGCGGCCACACTGATAATTCCCCCTGTATCGGCCCCGCGCGATCTTTTTGAATTGCTCCAAGAAAGCGGCCGTCCCGGCGGGTCTCTCCACGCCGGCGGCGGTCGAGGTTGACGCGGACAGCGTCAGCTCGATGATCCGATCGCGAAGCGCCTGGTCCCGCGGGTTCCCGCGCAGTTCGGAAACGCATTGATCCAAGGTCGCGCAGGGCGAGGGAGGACCCCCCGCGCGGCTCGTCCGCGCGACCGCCGCCGAGCAGGCGACGAAGGCGGCCAAGACATGGAGGCGCATCGTAGGCGTTTTCCCGGCGCCCCCAGTTTACCTTTTACGCCGCGAGGCGTTCCTGGGCCGTCAGCCTTCCTCGATCTCCCAGATGGTGAGCATGGGAAGAATGCGGGTGAAAAGCAAAAAGACAAGGAAAAAGCCGGACACCCACGCGGCAAAGATGGACCACTCGACCATGGAAAGTGAGTAATGGCCGATTCCCCAAGGCAAAAAGGGACGGGAACCGCTTGGAACGATGATCGTGTAGCGCTCAAGCCACATTCCGACGTTGCCGATGAATCCGGCCCATAAAAGGTTGCGCTCTATATTTTTCCTGCCGGTCGCCAGCAGATAGAACGGGATAAAAAAACATCCCGCGATCATGGCCCAAAATGAGATGCTGTATTGTCCGAACCATTTGGCGTTGAAGACGGCCATCTCGGCCGTGTGCTGGCCGTAGAATGTCGTCAACAACTCCGCGCCGGTGAAATATCCCCAGAAGCAGGTCAAGGCGAGAAAGAACTTTCGCAATTGCTGGAGGCCTTCGTCCGGGATAAGCCATTCGAGATGAAACGCCCGCCGCACAAAGACGATAAAGAAAGAGAGAGCTCCCAAGCCCTGGAACGCCGCGCCGATGACGAAGTAAGGCCCGATGACCGCTGTGTGCCAGCCGGGCTTGGACGTCATGCCGAAGACGAAGCCGACGTTGGTGTGGACGGAAACGACCAGGGCGAGCAGAACGACGGAAAGGACCGTCATGAAGCCGCGGTGCACCCGCACCTCGGCCTCCGTTCCCTTCCAGCCAAAGGCTCCCCATCGATAAAGCTTCTCTCTCCAGCCGGACACCTTGCCGGTGAGCCTGTCGCGGCAGGTGGCGAAATCGGGGATCAAGGCGATGTAGAAGTATAGGCACGAGGTGATGAAGTAGGCGGTGATGCAGCAGACGTCCCAGAGAAGAGGCGACGTCATGTGCGGGTATAAGAGAACGTTGAGAAGCCTGTCCGGCCGTCCGAGGTCCACGATGACGCAGGTCACGGCAAAGGGAAGGCTCGCGATCGTGATCGTTTCCGCGATCCGCGTAAACGGCCGGCGCCACGCGGCATCGGTGATGCGCAGGATCGCCGAGATAAGCGTCCCGGCATGCGAGATCCCGATG
>DAHVWT010000111.1 GCA_027327915.1 Elusimicrobiota bacterium | reverse complement strand
CTGGGTGGCCTCGCGGCACCTCGGCCTCAACTTCGTCGGGCCGTTTGCCGTGGGCGACCCGTTGCCGTATGGTTCCTCGGTGGACGTGACCGTCAGCGTGGAGCCTTCTCGGCCCGTGGCCCACGACCCGCCGGGAGAACCCTCCAGACGCCGCAGGGACACGAGGCGGGGCAGGCGGTCATCCCCGGAGGCGGCGTAGAGGGCGAACTCCTCGACGCCTAGATACCCGGCGGCGGCGCCCTCCAGCTTGGGGCGGATTTCAGCCCAACTCAAGGCTTCCGGCAGGGTCTTGGCGAGATCATAGAGAACAAGGGTCTCCTTCTCTTCCTGGTCCGTCTTCAGGCCCAAGGCCTTGGCCGCGGCTAGGGACGCTTTCGCCTGTTCGAGCCTCTCGCCAACGGCGCCTCGCTCGCCGCGCAGGGCCGAGGATCGGCCCGCGGCGCGCGACACGCTCGCCAGGGCGGCGGCGTACAGCAGGGAGTCCGTCGCCCCGGCCGCGAGCCCTGAGGGGTCGCCGGCGAAATACGCGGCCGCGAGCGCCACCCCGGCCGCGAGCGCGAAACCCAGCGCGGCGGCCCAAAGCTTGCGTCCAAGCCCCAGGAAGACGATCGCCGCCGAGAAAAAGGGCGCGAGCGCCGAGAGCACAAGGCCGACCGTCATCGTCCCTGGGCCCTGTTGCGGCCGGCGTGCTTGGCCCGATAGAGGCGCTCATCCGCCACGCGCACGAACTGGCTCTCGATCGCCGCGTCCTCCGGGAAGGCGGCGACGCCGAGGCTCACCGTGACACGGCTCGCTTCTCCCTTGAAGACGAAGACCTCGCGGGATATCGCCTGGCGCACGCTCTCCGCGAGCGCGTAGGCGTCGGCATAGGCAAGTTGAGGCAGGAGCAGACAAAACTCCTCCCCTCCGTATCGCGCCGCCATGTCGACGTCCCGTATATGCTTGAAAAGGACCGATGAGACGCGCTTTAAGAGCTCGTCTCCGGCCTGGTGGCCGTAGCGGTCGTTGTAGGACTTGAAGTGGTCGATGTCGATCATGACGAGAGAAAGCGGCAAGCGCGTGCGCCCCGCGCGCAGGACTTCCTCATGAAGCCTCTCGTCGAAGGCTTTGCGGCTGTAGAGCTGGGTGAGAGCGTCGTGCACGGCCTGGGAGCGGATGCGCTCGTAGAGAACGATGTTCTCGAGGCTCAGGCCCGCGAGAGTCGCGAGGAGATCGGCGCCCTTGAGCTCGGACTCCGAGAAAGCCGCCGGCTTCGGCGATGAGATCTTCACGTAGCCCGCCGGCTCCCGGCTCACGCGCAGCGGGAGGACCATCGCGGAACGAATCCCTCCCTGCGCGCCGCGCAGGCGCTCGTCCGCCTTGGCGTCGGGGACGAGGAGGGGCCGCCGGCTCGCGGCCGAAAGACGCAAGAACGGATCCGCCCCTTCCTCTCCTTTGAACTCCACCGCGGCTCCGGGGAAGCGATCACCCAGAATCTCCCCCAACTTGCGAAAGACCTCCTCCCGGCTGAAGCTCCGGCCGAGGATCTTCGCGCTTTCGGCCATGTCGCGCCTCAATTGGATGCGCGCGGAAGCCTCCCGATGCCGGTTCCTATAGTAATCCAGGCCGCGCTCGGCTTCCTTGATCTCCCTTAAGTCCGCGTCCGCCTCGGCGGCGAGCCCGGCCTCCTCGCGCCCCAGAGCCCCTCGCGACTCCGAGAGCGCCCAGCTCAAAATCCAGAGCCCGGCCGCATCCAGGCCCACCGCGGTCGCCGCCGGCCCTCCCAAGGATCGCGCGAGGGATATCCCGGCGCCGGTCGACAAGACGAGGAACAAGATGGCCAGCTCCGGCTGCCCCACGCTTTCGCACCAGAAAAAAAGGAGACCATAGGCCGGGAAGACGGCCGCGGCGAGATCGCGGCGGGCGAAGAGCAGCCAGGAGAGGCCCACGAAAAAAAGACCCGCGACGAGGAAGCTCGCGGCTTTTTTCTGGCGCATGAAATCGGTGGAGGTGGCGGGAATTGCACCCGCGTCCAAACGCTTCGAACCTCGGTCCCTACAGGCTTAGCCCGCCGTTTTGGCTTCGCTCGGGGAAAACCGGCGGACGGGCTGCCCCCGAGCTATCCGCGGATGGTCTTAAGGGCCGGGCGCCGCGGAGCCGCCCGAACCCAGCACCCTGCTTCATGACGGTCCGACCCCCTAGCAGGAGTCCGGGCGGACCGTGAACTCACTGCGGTTTAGGCAGTGGCCCAGGCCAACGATGAGTTGGCATTTGTGTTTTGGCCGGATTTTATCCTGGCTCTGGCCAACCAGGGCCTGCGACCGGGAGCCCGAGAACGCCTGTCGAGCCTAATTCACCCCCGTTTAATTATTATAACTTATAATCCCCCGATGACACGTCAGGGC
>DAHVWT010000110.1 GCA_027327915.1 Elusimicrobiota bacterium | reverse complement strand
ATGGTCGAGGAGCCGGCGTTGATCGCCAGGATCCCGCCCTCTTGTCTTTTCATTAAAACTCGTAGGACTGATGGAGTTCCGGCATCTCCACGCGCGTTCCCTTCAGGCGTTGGGCCATCAGCCTCATGGGAGCTTCCTCGCCATGGACGAGGAAGGTGCGCCCCGCCCCGATCTTCGCGTGCCAGCCCAGAAGTTCCTCCTGGTCGGCGTGGGCGGAAAAGCCGCCGATCGTATGGATTTTCGCCCTGACTGGAACCTCCCGTCCGAAAAGCCGCGCCCACCGGGCGCCGTCGATGATCGTCCGGGCGAGCGTCCCCCGGTCGGCGTAGCCCACGAAGACGACGGCGCACTCCTCGCGCCCTAGATTCCGGGCCAGATGATGGCGCACCCGGCCGCCCGCGCACATGCCCGATCCCGCCATGATGATCGCCCCGCTTTTGATCTCGTTGACCGCCTTGGATTCCGCGAGCTCACGGCAGAAGCGCAGACCCGGGACTTGGAAGGGATCCCGCCCCTCGCGGAAAAGCTCTAGCGCCGACTCGTTATAGCCTTCCGGGTGGCGCTCGAAGATCGCGGTCGCCGAGATCGCCATCGGGGAATCGAGAAAGACATGCCGCAGGCCCACGAGGCGGCGCCGCTGGACCCCTTCCCTCAAGAAGTAAAGCATTCCCTGGGCGCGCTCCACAGCGACTGTGGGAATAATGACGTTGCCGCCGCGCCCGAAGGCCTCCTCCGCCGCGCCGTAAAGCTCCTCGATGGAGCGGGCCAGGGACTTGTGCTTCCGATCCCCATACGTCGTTTCCATAACGACATCGTCGGCCTCGCGGGCGACGGGGGCGCGCAGCAGGGGACGCCCGGCGTTTCCCAGGTCCCCGGAAAAGAGGAGTCTCCGCGTCTTGGCTCCTTCCCGAAGCTCGAGAAGGACGCTCGCCGAGCCCAGGATGTGGCCCGCGTCAAGGAATGTCGCCCGGAGGCCCGGCGCCAGGTCGATGGGGCTGCCGTAGGCGGCGGAGCGGCCAAACCGCTCCAGGCTGTTGAGCGCGTCGAGGGTCTCGTAAAGAGGCGTCGCGTGGCCGGGGCCCTCCCTCTCTCGGCCCAGGTGATGGAGGCGGTGGATGGCTTCTTCCTCCTGAAGATGCGCGGCATCGAGCAGGACAAGCCTCGCGAGCTCATGAGAGGCCGCGGTCGCGATGACTTCGCCGCGAAAGCCCCTCTTGACCAAAAGCGGCAGACGGCCGCAATGGTCGAGATGGGCGTGGGTCAACAGCAGGAAGTCGACGTCGCGGGGCTCGAAGCCGAAGGGCTCGGCGTTTTCCTCGTCGAGCTCCCGCGCTCCTTGATACATCCCGCAGTCGACAAGAACGCGCTTGCCGCCGCACTCGAGGAGATGGCAGGAGCCCGTGACCTCGCGGTCGGCCCCGTGGAAGGACAGCTTCACGGCCGCATCTCATCGTTCATCGCGTGCCAGCGCCGAATCCCGCTCCAGATGTCCTGGGCCGTCTCGGCGAACCAAAAAAGCTCCTTGTCCTCGGGGTCGATGAGCCCCTCCTCGGCCAGGAACTCAAAGTTGATCGCCCGCCGCCAATAACTTTCCCCGACGAGCACCACGGGGACGGGCTTCATCGTGCGGGTCTGCGCCAGAGTCAGCGTCTGGAAAAGCTCGTCGAATGTCCCATATCCCCCTGGAAAGGCGATGAAAGCCCTGGCCCTCAGCATGAAATGAAGCTTCCGGATCGCGAAGTAGTGAAAGCGAAAGCACAGATCCGGCGTCACGTAGGAATTCGGGAATTGCTCGTTCGGCAGGCGGATGTTGAGCCCGATCGTCTCCACCCCCGCGTCCTGGGCGCCACGGTTGGCCGCCTCCATGATCCCCGGCCCGCCTCCCGTCATGACGAACCATCGGGATTCCGGGAAATTCTTGTTGCTCTGCCCCACGAGGCGCCCGAACTCGCGCGCGACGTCGTAGTAGCGGCTTTTCTCCAGGAGCCGCTCGGCGACCTTGAGGCGGCGTGCCAGGGCGGCGTCGCCGGGATTTGCGGCTGCGGCCTCCCCGAGGCTCCGCGCCTGCTTAAGCGCCGCGGTCGGCTCGCGGATGCGGGTCCCCCCAAAAACGACGACGGTATGCCGCACGCCATGTTGCTCGAGCAACTGCTCGGCCTTGAGGTAATCGAGCTGGAGCCGCGGCCCCCGGGTCTCGCCGCAGCGGAGGAAATCGACGTCCTCGTCGGCCTCCCGGTAGCTGGGGCTTTGGAGGATGACTTCCAGCCGACGGCGAGCCTCCGGATCCTCCTCCGTGAACTTCGGGATCTGCCCCGGCAACGGCTCCCGGCGCTTTTGCGGATGAGGCGGCCGCGGGATATCCTTGCCTTGCTCGGCCACCTTACCTCCTTGCCCCAACGG
>DAHVWT010000010.1 GCA_027327915.1 Elusimicrobiota bacterium | reverse complement strand
CGATAAGCCGATGCCAGGCGTTAAGTTTTTAAGTTTTGAATGAACTCCTTCCGCCGCTCCCAGCCTTGGCCGCGCGCGGCGAAGCGGTCAGCATTGTCTTCGGCCGCGGGACGGGAATCGCGCCGGGAACCCGGATGAGGGGGATGCTCATCAGCTGCGACAAGGCGGGAGTGGCTTTCGCCGTTCGCGGGCGCGGGAGGTTCTACGTCAAGTGGGCTCATCTGCGCCGCGTCAATGGCCGGCGGCCTATCCCCAGGGCGAGAGAGGCCCTCTGCGCGCCCCGCCGGGCCAACGCCATCCCCGAGGGCCCGGAGGGCGCTCGGCCGCGGCCTGGACCGCGCCCCGCCGGGCCAACGCCTCTCCCGAGGGCCCGGAGGGCGCTCGGCCTTTGGCCTGGACCGCGCCCCGCGCGCGGGGGCTTTTTATTGCCTACAATAATCAGGGGCGGAGCTTCGGCCCGCCCGCGGGGGCGAATGAAAAACAGACGGGCGCCCATCGTGGTTCTCATGATCGCGGCGTGCGCGGCCGGCCGCGCCGGGATCCCGACGGACGGCGCCGCTGGGGCCCCTAAGGAGGACGCAGCCGTGGAAAAATCTTCGAACGCCTATACGAGGCCTTCGGAGGCCGAGCTCCGAAAACGATTGACTCCCGAGCAGTTCGCCGTGGCGCGCCAGTGCGGCACCGAGCCGCCGTTTCACAACGCCTACTGGGACAATCACGCCCCGGGCATCTATGTCGACGTCGCGAGCGGAGAGCCCCTTTTCTCGTCCTTGGACAAGTTCGACTCGGGCACGGGCTGGCCCAGCTTCACCCGCCCGATCGAACCGGCCGCGGTCGCGGAGAAAGAAGACCGTTCCTTCGGCATGAAGCGCGTCGAGGCGCGCTCCAAGATCGGGGACTCGCATCTGGGCCACGTTTTCCCGGACGGCCCCGCCCCGACGGGGCTTCGATACTGCATCAACTCGGCCTCGCTGCGCTTCATCCCCGTCGAACGGATGGAGGCCGAGGGGTACGGGAAATACCTCAAGCCCTTCGAGGCGGCGGGACTCGTCGCGGGAAATCCGCCCGGGGCTCCCGCGGGCAAGGCGGCGCCCCCGCTGGAGACGATCGAGCTCGCGGGGGGATGTTTCTGGGGGATGCAGCAGCTCCTGCGGCAAATCCCCGGGGTCGTGCATACCGAGGTCGGCTACATCGGCGGCACGACGAAGAACCCGCGCTACGAGGATGTCCACTCGGGGCGAACGGGGCACGCCGAGGCCGTGCGGGTGGTGTTCGACCCGGCGAAGCTGTCCTTCAAGCATCTTCTCGAATGGTTCTTTCGCATGCACGACCCGACGACGCTCGATCGGCAGGGAAACGACGCGGGGACCTCCTACCGCTCGGTGATTTTCTACCACACGCAGGAGGAGCGCCGGATGGCGGAGGCGGTCAAGGCCCGCATCGACGCCCGGGGCCATTGGGGAGCGCCCATCGTCACGCGGATCGTGAAAGCCGGGCCCTTCTACCGCGCCGAGGAATATCACCAGGACTATTTGCTCAAGAACCCCGGCGGCTACACCTGCCATTTTTTGCGCCCGAAATCGGTCCTCGGAGAGTAGCCGGATGATGGAGTCGGCTCCCGTTCGTTTGTCGCCACCGCCGCCCATTTTGTAGGATGGGCTGGCCGTATCGTCAAAATCGTCAAAATCAAGGAGGAATTTCAGGTGAATAAAGGAATCATCCCCGCCGTGCTGGCGGCAACCCTCGCGGTCCCGGCTCTGGCCCAGTCGCCGGCGCCCGTGGCGCCCGCGGCGCCGGCTCACGCCGCGGCGAAGCCGGCCGTGAAGAAGGCCAAGAAGGCGAAGCTCTCCCGCTACAAGGCGACCGTCGTCTCGGTCGACAAGGCGAACCGCAAGCTCACGCTCAAGCGGCATAAGGGCAAGCAGGAGACGATCGAGGACATCGTCATCCCGGCCGACGTGTCCATCATGATGGTCAAGTCCGGCAAGGGGAAGAAAAAGAAGACCGCCGCCTTCGAGCAGATCGCCGTCGGCGACCAGGTTTTCGTGTACTATCTCGGCGACGTCAAGAATCCGAAGGCGAAGCCGCAGATCAAGAAGGTTTCCTTGCTCAAGCGCATCGAGACGGACATCAAAAAGAACCTTTAAGGGTTCGCGAAGCCATTGAACAAGACCCTCTCCCGCCCCGCTTGAGGCGGCGGGAGAGGGTCTTCGGCGGCTGATGAAGGAATTCCCTCTCGCAGGCGGGGCGCGGTCAAGGCCGCGGGCCGAGCGCCCTCCGGGTCCTCGGGAGGGACGTTGGCCCGGAAGGGCGCGTCTCGCCGTGGCCGCCGCTCTGGCCGCCCTGGCGTGCCAAGCGCCGAAATACCAGCCCTACACCTCGCCCGCCGGCGATTTCGAGTGCGAGGCTCCGTGGCGCTGGAGCGCGACGGTGGCCGGTGGAGCGTCGAATTTCGAGAGCGTGACCTGGTCCGGCCCGTTCGATCCCGCTTTTTACGAGGGGCGCCCGCTTTTGATCGCGCGCTGGTACGCCTATGGCCGCCCCCACGTGCTTCCCGACGGCCTCTGGGAGCGTTATGCGAGCGCCGCGGACTACATCCAGCAGACGCTCTCCGGCGTCTACGGGCCGCGGTATGTCCTCGATCAGCCGGTGACCGAAGTGAAGCTCGCCCTGACGGGCTTCGTGGCCCAGGAGTTCGTGGTCTCGTCGCCGATGGAGCCGCGAGCCGGGGCGCGTTGGGGCGTGTCGGTCCATCGCCAGGACGGCTCGACCGTCGTGTGGCGGCGCCACGCCTACGTCGTGCTGCCCATGAAGAGAGGCTTCTACGTCCTCATTTATCCGGCGACCGTCCAGGGCTACGATCTTTATCGCTCACGCTTCGACGAGATGGTCAACACCTTCGTCCCTCTGCTGGAAGGCCCGGGAGGGCCCCGGATTTCCTACGGCGGCGCGGAGCCTTGGAGCGGGGGCGGCTATCACTAAAAGGAGCGTGGCGCGGACGCGCGACATCCGCATGACGCTGCCGGTGCGGAGCAAGGCGCGCGCCGTCTACAAGGCCTTGACGTCGGCGCGAGAACTGTGCGCCTGGTGGCTCAAGGGCGCGGAGACGGCCGCTAAAAACGGGGGACGCTTCCGCATGGTCTGGCCGAAAATCGACGAGCACGCCGCCCCGGCCGCGGCCAAAAAGGGTTTTTTCCCTCCCCAGGCATCTTCCGGAGAGGGATCGGGGATCTTCATCGGCCTCGAACCCGGCAGACGAGTCTCCTGGCAGTGGCGATTGAGCGCCTACAAGCGCCGTCGCCTGCCGCGTCTCATCAGCTTCGTCATCGATCCGGTCGCGCGAGGGGCTTGCAGGCTGACGTTGCTTCACGCGGGCTTTTCCGAGAGGCCCGAGGCCCAGGAATCCTACCGCCGCAGCCGTCTCTGGTGGGAGGACTGCCTGGCGAAGCTCAAACTCTACCTGGAAACAGGGAAAGCGCGCAAGACGGAGTTTCTTTCACTCGACGATCTCCGGAAGCCGTCTCCTGGCCGGTAGCGCGCCAGGGCGCTCCGGTGAGTTACTTCGGGGCGGGGGCGTGGACGTCCTTGAGGATGAGGCTGGCGCGCAGGCCTCTTTTGACGACCTTCGCGACGCGCGGGAGAAGGCGCATATCAGGCAGAGGCTCGAAGAGCGACAGATCAAGGCGGGCTCCGCGGGAGGGATTCGGCGTGATGCTCCTCGCGAAAAGCCCGTCCCGCGAAAGCCGTATCACCCAGCTGGGAGTCTCCAGGGAGGGGGAGGAGAACCAATGGCGCACGAGCTTCGCCTCGGCGCCGCCGAAGGCCGCCCCGGAGAGAAAGTCGTAGAAAAGAAGGACCGTTTCGCGAAGATTGCTCTCGACGGTTCGCGGCGAAAGACCTGGGATGTCGACGGGGTCCATGGCAATCGTTTCCGAAGAAACCTTGGCCCTGAAAAAAGGCGTGAAGAGCGGGCCCAGAAGGTCCAGGTTGAGGGTCGCTGGCTGCCGAAAGTCGAGAAGCGTCTCGAAGGCGAAGCGATGGCCGAGGAGCGAGCCCTCCAGGGCGCAAAGCCCCGACAGCTTTTCGGCGCTTCCCTGGGATTGGCGCAGGTAGGCGAGATAGAGGCGGCCCGTGGTTTGGGGCCCTAACCCGGCCTCGATACGACGCGCCTTCGCGAGAAGAGACTTGCGGCGGGCGCCGGCCGACGCCGGCAAGGATGCCGACCGCATCCAAGAACTCCAGGCGGTCTCGTAATCCTTCGCGGCCGCCGCCGCGTCGCCGCGATGATCGAGGATCGTCTCATCGTAGGGCATGGCGGCGTGCGCCAAGTCGAGTTCCTTGAGCGCCTCCCGATAACGGCCTTCCTTATAATACACCCAGCCCAGCGAGTCGATATAGGCGCCGTTCGTGGGTTCGATGGCTAGGGCGCGCTCGACGAGGTCCCGCGCCTCCTGGAGCTTGAGGCCGCGGTCGGCGAGCGAGTAGCCCAGGTAATTGAGGATCTCCGGGTTCTTCGGGTTCCTGGCGATAAGACGCCGGAATTCCTTCTCGGCGGCGGCGATGTCGCCGGCTTGCTCTTCGGCGGCGGCGAGCGCGTAGCGCGCCTGGTCGTTGCCGGGGTCGTCTTGGACGGCCGCCCTCAGCGCGCGAAGCGCCTTCCCGTTCCGCCCCCGATCCTCGTAGGCCATGCCCAGGAAATAGGCCACGCGGGCGTTGCGGGGAAAGCGCGAGAGGGCTTCGCGCAGCGTCTGGAGGCCGTCGTCGGCGCGGGCGCCGCGCATTTGAAGATAAGCGATCTTGAGCCAAAGCGTCGGATCCTTGGGAAGGGCGGCGCTTTCCGATAGGAAGCGCGCGGCCTCGATGGGCCGTCCCGCGTCCTCGGCGAACTGGGCGAGCCAGAGATTGGCGATGGGATCGGCGGGTTCCAGGGACTTGGCGGCGTTGAACGCCGCGCGGGCCGCTTGAGGGTCTCCCGCTTCGATATCGAGCTCGCCGATGTGGTCGATGAGGCGCAGGTCGTGGGGCTGAACGCGCACGATCTGGAGGTATTCCTGGATGGCGGCGACCGTGGAGCCGGACGCCTCGTAGAGCTGGGCGAGGGAAAAGCGGGCGGGGATGGACTCGAAGCCGGGATAGAGGGCGATCGAGGACTGGAGCTCCCGCGCCGCTTTCTCGTAATCGCGCTCGTTGAGGTAGAGCTGGGCCAGCGCCAGGTAGGTTTGAGGGGCCTTCGAAGGGTTCTCCTTGAGGAACCGGTCGAGGAGGTCGCGGGCGCTCGACGTCGAGGTGCGCACGAGGAGGCTCGCGAGGGAGAACGTGGCTTCCTCGGAGGAAGGTTGGATGCGAAGAGCCTTCTCGAAACGATCCTGGGATTTGGTGAATTGCCCTCGGGCCCACTCGACGCGGCCCAGGAGAACGAGGGCCTCGGGGTCCAGGGCGTTGACTTTGAGCGCGGCGCGGGCATAGGCCTCGGCCTTGGTCAGGTTCCCGAGCCCCAAGGCTATCTTCGCCGCCTGGCGGGCCAGAAACGGGGATGAGGGATCGGCGGCGGCGGCTTTTTCAAGATCTTGGAACGCCGAGGCGTACGCTCCCCGCCCCTCGGCGAGAAGGCTCGCGGCATAAGCGCTCTGCGCCTCGAAGGCCGCGGAGGAGGCCGAGACGCCGGAGAGGGCCGCCGCGGCGGGAATGGGGAAAAAACCGTGGGCGAGGAACAGGAGGGTTAGCGTTGGCAATCGAGTTCCATGAGAATGGCGTCCACGACGCCATTATAGAGTTTAGGGCGCCGCCCCACAATCCGGAAGCCTTCGCTTCCATAGAGCCCCAGCGCCGGCTGGTTGTCGGCGGCGGCCTCGAGGGTGACCGTCCTGGCGCCGCGCCGGACGGCCTCGTCGATCAAATGCCTCAAGAGACGGCGTCCCCAGCCGCGCCGGCTCCGGGCCCGCGCTATCGCGAGCGTCGTGACCTGGGCCTCGGGAGGGATGATCCACAGGCCCCCGAAGCCGAGGAGGGCGCTCGCGTCTTCCAGGACGGCCAGGTAAGAGCGGGGCAAGCCCCCTATCTCCTTTTTGAATCCGTCGGCCCCCCACTGCGGGAGGGCCGGCCACTCGGACTGTATCTCGAGCAGAAACGGGAGATCCGCCAACTCAGCGGCGCGAAATTTCATAGTTGGCCGGCTTGAGATAGAGGGGCTCGAAGGGGGGGCTGCGGCGCCGGGCGAGAAGGCTCGCGGCCGGCGCCAGGAGCTCGCGGGCTCCCGGCTTCCCCGCCCGGAGGACAAAGCCGCAGCTCAAGGCGGCGGACTTGAAGCCCGGCCAATGTTCCGGACGCAGCCAGAGGGGGGCGCCCCGGGGGCGGGGGAGGGCGGCTTTCTTGTCAAAAAGCTGGCAAAAGATTTCTCCGCGGAAGCCGTCAATGGCTGCTAGGATTTTCCCGCCTGATGCGGCGAAGGCCAGGGCTTCCAGTCTGGAGACGGCGAGCGCCGGGATGCGAAGCTCCAAGGCGAGCACGGCGGCGTAGGCCATGCCGATGCGGATGCCGGTGAAGGCGCCAGGTCCGGACGCGACTGCGACAGCCGAGATGTTCTTGACGCTAAGCCCCGACCGGGCGAGGACGCGGTCGGCGGCGGCGTGAAGGGTCTCGTCGTGGGGCTTGCGCGGCGCGCTCGTGATCGCGACGACGCCCTCGCCCGTTTGGAGGGCGACGCTCAGTTCGCGTTCCGTCGTGTCCACGGCAAGGAGGGGACCGGGCGTCGGGGAGGTCATGAGACGATTAAATCAAAAACGGCTTCTGAACGTTTATATAATGCGCCATGGACGCCGTGGAAAGGCTGCCGGGGGTCGGCCCCGTTTTTGAGGAGGCATGGAAAATTTATCGGCAGCGCCTGGTCCCTCTGTTGGGCGCCGCGGGCCTGGGAATGGGCGCGGCTTTCGCAAGCGTTGTGGCGACGGCCCTCGCCGCCTTGCTTCTCGGGCTTATCCTGCCGGCATGGCGCGTGCATCTCGGCGTCGCCGGGGTCGGCGTCGGGCTGTTCGCGTTTTTTTGGTTTCTGAGCTGGGCCCAGGCCGCGACCGCCCATCTTCTTTTGTCGGGCGAGAAGGCCTCCGGAGTTTTCGATGCCTACCGCAGGACCGCCGGGAAGGTGGGGGGATTCTCGTGGATTTGCCTTCTTTACTTGTTCGTCGTCATGGGCTGGATGTGGCCGTTTTTCCTGGGGGGGAGACTGGCCCTGGCCGCGATGGCGGCGGCGCCGTTCGTGTGGATCTATCTCGTGGTGGCCCTAGTGCCGGCGCCCTTCGTGTACTTGGAGCATGGGGGCGGGGGCTGGGCTGTCCTGCGCCGGAGCCTCGACATGACGCGTGGCGCGTGGTGGAGGATCGCGGGTTTGGCGGCCCTCTCCTTTCTCACGGCGTTGCTTCCCGGCTTCGTTCCCTTCCCGGGAGGGTTCGTCTTGAGTTCCCTCGCGAGTTTTTTTCCTTTCGCGGTCATGACCGTCATCTACCGGGAGCTTCAGCGGTCCGCGCCCGCCGCCCCTTCCTCCGGCGGGCTTTCGGTCTGGATACTCGCCCTCTCCTCGGCGGGGTTCGTGACGACGCTCTATCTCGCCTGGCGGGCCTTTCCCGAGTGGGAGACGGCGTATTATCTTCTTAAGGAGCAGTGGCGCGCCGGGACGTTGGGGAAAGCGCCCTTTTGGACCGGCGCCCGGTGACGCAGGCTCCGCCGCGTCCCTCGCGCCGCGCGAACCGCTCGGGGTTGACGCTCGTCTTTGGAATCCTTTTGTCCGCGTCGATCTTCGGCTTCCTGATCTTCGGCCATTTGAAGGCTCTTGCGCGCGCCGGGTCCCAGATCGAATGGGGCTTCGTCTTTTTGGCGGCGCTCGCCGCCCTGGGGAGCTACTCGATGGTGGCCTTCGCCTTCCGGAGAGTCCTGGACGTCCAAGGCTTCAGGATGTCCTTCGCCGAGGTTTTGGGCGTGGTCCTGGTCTCATCGACGGCGAATTATCTCATCTCTTCCATGGGATTGAGCGGCTTCGCCCTGAAGGCCCACCTCCTCAAGAAGCGCCTCGTCCCCTACGCGACGACCGTCACCGCGTCCGTTCTCACTTCCGCCATCCTCTATAGCGTGCTGGCCCTCGTCGTGGGGCAGGGATTGGCCTTCCTTCTTGTTCATTGGGGCGGGACGGGAATGGCGTGGCTCGAGGCGGCCTTCGGCGCCGCCATCTTCGTCTCGACGGCGGCGATGGCATCCCTGCTCTTCTACGGCCGCAAATTGAGAAGCCGGCTGACCCGGGCCCTCTTTCGCGGGATCGACCGGGCGTTTTTCGCGGTATCACGCTCCTCGATCCCCCAGGAGGAATTCGAGGACTTCGAGCGGCAACTCGAGGAGGGGCTTGATCGGGTCCGCCGGGCCAAGGGAGCCCTCGCGGCGACGGTGGTCTACACCTGCTTCGACTGGGCCCTCGTCTTGCTGACGCTTTATTTCGCCTTCCGGGCCGTCGGGCAGAGCCTCGGGGTCGGCTATTTGAGCGCCGGCTTCACCGTCGGCCAAGCCATGAGCCTCATCCCGATACTGCCCGCGGGACTGGGGGCGATGGAGGGCTCGATGGCGATGGTCTTCGACCGGCTGGGGATTGATTTCAGCGCGGCGCTCATCGCGGCGATCGTTTACCGCGTCGCTTTTTACGTTCTTCCCGGCCTCATCAGCGTCTTCGTCTTGTGGGGCCTTAAAGTTTCCGAGCCGGATATCGCGCTGAGCTCGGAACGGGAGGCGGCGGGAAATTGACCTTTTATGATAAAATGGCGTCGGCGTTGGCGGTGTTGACCTTGAATTTTAACACGGAAGCGCTCATAATAATAGGAAGAGCAACGGATCATTAAACCGTTTCATGGCCATGTCCAATCGATTCACGGAAAGAGCTCAGCGAGTCATCCTCATCGCGCAGGAAGAGGCTAAACGCCTCAACCACGATTATGTCGGCACGGAGCACATCCTGCTGGGTTTGATCGCGCTGGGGGAGGGTGTCGCCGCGCAGGTGCTGGCCAACCTGGGAGTCGACCTTCGCCGGGTTCGTTCCGAGATCGAAAAGATCGTCGGCACCGGCGACAATGTGATGCTTTTGGGCGAGATTCCCTTCACGCCGCGCGCCAAGAAAGTCCTCGAATACGCCGTCGAGGAGGCCCAGCACATGGGCCATTCCTACGTCGGCACCGAGCATCTTCTTTTGGGTCTCATTCGGGAAGAAGAGGGCGTCGCGGCCCGCGTTCTTGAGAATCTGGGCTTGCGCCTTGACGTGGTCCGTGAGGAAGTCCTCAATCTCCTCGGGGAGGGCAAGAGCGCGGCGGGCGGAGGCGGTCCAACCCAGGCGGCCGCGGCCTCGAGCACACGCACGAAATCCAAGACCCCGACCTTAGACGAGTTCGGAAGGGACTTGACCGCGATGGCCCGGGAGGGACGGCTCGACCCCGTGATCGGCCGCGAGGATGAGATCGAACGCGTCATCCAGATTTTAGCCCGGCGCACGAAGAACAACCCGATTCTCGTGGGCGATCCGGGCGTCGGCAAGACCGCGATCGTCGAGGGGCTGGCGCAAAAGATTTCCTCCGGGGACATCCCGGAGATCCTCGCCTCGCGCCGGGTTGTCACGCTTGATTTGGCGCTCGTTGTCGCCGGCACCAAGTACCGCGGCGAGTTCGAGCAGAGGCTCAAGAATATCATCGAGGAGATCCGCCGTTCGAAGAACTCCGTCATCCTCTTCATCGACGAGCTGCACACCTTGATCGGCGCCGGCGCGGCCGAGGGCGCGATCGACGCCTCCAACATGATCAAGCCCGCGCTGTCTCGCGGCGAGCTCCAGACGATCGGGGCGACGACCCTGGACGAGTACCGCAAATACATCGAGCGCGACGCGGCGCTCGAGAGGCGATTCCAGCCCATCATCGTCGATCCTCCGTCTGTCGAGGAGACGTTCGAGATCTTGAAGGGGCTCCGGGACAAGTACGAGGCGCATCACAAGGTCAAGTACTCCGACGACGCCTTGAAGGCCGCCGCCGAGCTCTCCGACCGCTACATCTCCGACCGCTTCCTCCCGGACAAGGCCATCGATTTGATCGACGAGTCGGGATCCCGTTCGAGGCTCCAGATGACCCAGACGCCGCCCCAGTTCAAGGAGAAGGAGGCGGAGATCGACAAGGTCGTCAAGGACAAGGCCGCCGCCATCGCCAACCAGGAATACGAGAAGGCGGCGCGGCTTCGCGACAAGGAAAAGGACCTGCGCAAGGCCCTCGAGGAAGCCAAGAAAAAGTGGCGCAGCAAGCGCGACCAGGATGTTCCCGTCATCTCCGAGGAAGACGTGGCGGCCGTGGTCTCCAAGTGGACCGGCATCCCCGTCATGAGCCTCACCGAGCCCGAAACGGAGCGCCTGCTCAAGATGGAGGAGGTCCTTCACGGTCGGGTCGTGGGGCAGGAGGAGGCGATCCGGTCCGTCTCCCAGGCCATCCGGCGCTCCCGCGCGGGCTTGAAGGACATCAAGCGCCCGATCGGATCCTTTTTGTTCCTCGGCCCCACCGGCGTCGGCAAGACCGAACTCGCCAAGGCCTTGGCTGAATTCATGTTCGGCAACGAGGAGGCCATGGTCCGCATCGATATGTCCGAGTACATGGAGAAATTCTCCGTGTCGCGGCTCATCGGGGCGCCTCCGGGCTACGTCGGCTACGAAGAGGGAGGGCAGCTGACCGAGGCTGTCCGGCGCAAGCCTTACTCGGTCGTGCTCTTAGACGAGATCGAGAAGGCCCACCCCGACATCTTCAACATCCTGCTCCAGGTCATGGACGACGGGATCCTCAACGACAACCTCGGCCACAAGGTGAGCTTCAAGAACACGATCCTCATCATGACCTCCAACGTGGGCGCCCGCCTCATCACGCGCGGCAAGTCCCTGGGCTTCGTGGCGTACCAGAACGAGCGGGAGGAGTTGGAGAACGATTACGGCAAGATCAAGGACACGGTCATGGAGGAGGTCAGGCGGGTCTTCAACCCTGAGTTCATCAACCGCGTCAACGACATTCTCGTTTTCAAGCCCCTCGGCGAGACCGAGATGCGCCAGATTCTCAAGCTCATGCTCGCGCGCGTCGAGGCCAAGGTCAAGGCCCAGGGCTTTTCCGTCGCTTTCTCCGAGGACTGCGAGAAGTTCCTCGTCAAGGCGGGCTTTGACGCCAACTACGGCGCCAGGCCGCTGGCGCGCACGATCCAGCGCCTCGTCGAGGAGCCCCTGGCGGAGGAGATCCTGCAAAAGAAGTTCCCGGCGGGGGGCATGATCTACGTCAATGTGGAGTCCTCCGGGGAGAAGCTTTTCTTCAGCGACAAGCCCGTTGAGAAGGTCCAAGGATCCTGAGGCAGGGAGCCCCGCTTGCAGCGCATCCGTCTTAGACGTCGGCGCTCAAGGTTCCCGCTCACCCTGAGCCGCGCCGTCCTTCTCCTGACGGCGGCTCTCCTCGTCGCCGTCTCCTCCTATACGCTGGGCTATCGCCTCACGTGGAAGGATGCCAAGGAGCCTGATCTCGCCGCGCAAGCCCAGCAGATCATCTCCTCCGTCAAACCCGTCCTGCCGGGCGCCCCCGCCGCCCAGCAGGAGACCGACTGGCGGCGCATGGTCGGTCGGATCTCGAAGCTGACCCGCCGCTATCCCGGCCATGTCGCCGTCGAACTCGAGGATCTCAGCCGCGGGGAGCGCTGGACCTATCATCCGGACGAGCTTTTTCCATCTGCGAGTCTCATCAAGGTCCCGATCATGGCTTGTGTCTTCGCGAAGATCCACGAGGGGGGAATGTCGCTCGACGATATCGAGGTGATCGGCCGCAAAGACCGGCGCTCCGGCTCGGGTTCTCTGAAGTGGCGGCCCGCGGGAACCCACATCACCGTGCGCGAGCTTTTGCGCCACATGATCACCGAGTCGGACAATACCGCGGCTGCGGTCTTCATCAGGCTTTTGGGCTATGACTACCTGAGAGAGCACTTCGCCCAGTTGGGGCTGGTGAAGACGTCGATTTCCCGTCAGGGGATGAGCCTGCGCAGCGGCCGGGTCGCCAACGAGAACTACACGACCGCCCGGGAGATGTCCTCTCTCCTTGAGCGGATTTACCGAGGCCAGCTCATCGATCCGGCATCGAGCCAGACGATGCTCGACATCCTGCGCGAGAAGAAAGCCGTGGCCACGCGCCTTGCCAAAGGCCTGCCCGCCGGCTGGGAGATCGCGCACAAGACGGGACTTTTGCGCCGAGCCTGCCACGACAGCGCCATCATTTTTACGCCGCGAGGCCCCTACTTGATGACGGTGCTTACCGGGCGCAATCCCAACTACCGCGTCGCCAAGAGCTTCATCACCAGGCTGGGGCACGCGACCTTCCCTTTCTGGGGCGCCAATCCCGTCCGTATCGTCCATCACCGCCGCCGCGGCGGTCATAGGCGGTCCTTGGCGTTGCGGGACTAGAAGCAACGGATAGCCAAAGAGGGCCAAGGAAGGCTACGGAAGGTCTGAAGCAAATTCGATTTATTTTTTGCCGCCGGCTGCTGTCTGTCGCCCTCTGTTGCCTCCCTTTGCTTTCCGTCGCGGCCGTTCCGGCTCTCAAGCGCCACTTGGCCGGCTTGACCCTTGGAGAAACCCTTTGGAGCGTCAAGCGCCGCTATCCGCCGCTCGCGCCCTGGCCGGAAATCCGGGAACAAAAAGAGGGGGTCGACCGTTATATGATTAGACGGGGAAGCGCCAAGGGCCTGCCGGCCTTCATTGACGAACTCCGCCTGGGATTCAAGGGCTGGTTTTTAGTGGAGATTCAGATGATCGCGACGAAATCCTACAGCGAGAAGCATTCCCCCCAGCAAATCGCCCTGAACTTGGCGCTCCTCTATGGGCCGCCGAAGCGCTCTCCCAACGTCTCCTGGTGGATGGACGAGGACACGGTGATGCGCGTTCTCGAGGAGCCGGCTCCCCGCCCGCCGGAGCGCTCAAAGCCCCCGAAGCCCTCCGGCTTTTACGATCCGTATCTTCCGCCGCCGGTCGCGCCGCGCCCTCCGGCGCCCGCGCGCGTCGATCTTCGGACGAGCATTCAAATTTTCGAGCGAAAGATCTTCGAATGAAGCCCTCATGTGGTAAAATAGCACCCAGTCCCGCCCCCGGGGCTGGCCCGCTACGGCGGGAACGTTCGGCGCGGAGGATAGATCCATGTCCCTAGACGGAGCTCGGGCGAAGGCCCTCGAAACGGCGCTCGCTCAGATCGAGAAGGATTACGGGCGGGAAGCGATCATGAAGCTGGGAGAGCGGGCGGCGAAGATCAAGGTCGAGACGATCCCAACCGGGGTCCTGGCCCTCGATCTCGCTCTCGGCGTCGGCGGGCTCCCCCGAGGGCGCATCACCGAGATTTACGGACCGGAGGCTTCGGGAAAGACCACCATCGCCCTTCAAACCGTGGCCCAGGCCCAGAAGCTGGGCGGCGGCGCGGCCTATATCGACGCCGAACATGCCCTCGACCCGCACTACGCGAAGGGCCTGGGCGTCGAGGTGGAAAACCTCCTCATCGCCCAACCTGACTCCGGCGAGGAGGCCCTCGAGATCACCGAGCGCCTGGTTCGGTCGAGCGCCCTCGACATCATCGTCGTGGACTCGGTCGCGGCCTTGGTTCCCAAGGCCGAGATCGAGGGAGAGATGGGAGACCAGCACGTGGGCCTTCAGGCGCGCCTGATGAGCCAGGCCTTGCGCAAGCTGACCTCATCGATTGCGCGATCGAGGACGAGCCTCGTCTTCATCAACCAGATCCGCCACAAGATCGGCGTCATGTTCGGCAACCCCGAGACGACGACGGGAGGGCTCGCTCTGAAGTTCTACGCCTCGGCCCGCCTCGACATCCGCCGCATCGAGAACATCAAGGACGGCGACGTCGTCGTCGGTTCCCGCGTGCGCGTCAAGGTGGTGAAAAACAAGATGGCCCCTCCCTACCGCACGGCCGAGTTCGAGATGATGTACGGCAAGGGCGCCGGCCGCGAGGGCTGCCTCATCGACATGGGCGTCGAGAGCGGCCTCCTTGAGAAGTCGGGGAGCTGGATCCTTTACGGAAGCGAGCGCCTGGGCCAGGGGCGCGAGAACGCGAAGGCGACCCTGCGCCAGAATTCCGAGATCGCCGCGCGGCTCGAGAAGGCCCTGCGGGATAAATTCCTCGTGGCGCCCGAGGACGCGGCCGCCTCGAACGGTTCCGCCCAGGACTCGGCGCCCAAGGCGAAGGCGCCCGAGCTCGCTGCCCGGCCCGCCAAGGTTCCCGCGCTGCGCTGATGCCCGAGCCGGAGGAAAGCCGTCCTCCGGCCGGCGGGCTTCTCGCCGATTACGCGCGATACCTGTCGCTAGAGCGTCGGCTGTCTCCCAATACGCTGGCCGCGTATGTCTCGGACCTGAGGCAGTTCCTGGCCGGGATCAAGGAGCGCGGGCGGACTCCCGAGAAGGCCTCCTCGGGAGACATCTCGGCCTGGATCGAGAGCCTTTCGGAGAAAGGCCTCAAGGCGAGTTCGGTCTTTCGAAAGCTCGAGGCGGTCAAGTCCTTCTTCGCCTTCCAGGTTTCCGAGGGCAGAATGGCGGCGAGCCCCGCCGCGGCCTTCCGCTCCCCGCGGCAAAGCGCGCGCCTTCCCAAGACTCTTTCCCTGGGGGACATCGAGAGCCTCCTCGGCGCCTTGGGCGGGGAAGGCTTCCAGGCGTTGCGCCTGCGGGCGATCGTGGAGCTCCTCTATGCCAGCGGGATCCGGGTCTCCGAACTTCTGGGCCTCAAGCCCGAGGACTTGAACCTGGCGGACGGCTGGGTGCGGGTGTTCGGCAAGGGCTCCCGGGAGCGCTTGGTCCCGATTCCGGAGTCCGTCGCGCGAACGCTGCGCCGGTATCAGGAGATCAGGCTCTCGAAATTTTCCGGCAAGCGCCAGGCGGCGGAGCTTTTCCTAAGCCGCAGCGGCCGCCGGCTCGGCCGGGCGGAAGTCTATAAGGAGTTGCGGGCCTTGGGAACGAGGGCGCAATTGAGCCGGCCGCTCCACCCGCACCTTCTGCGCCACAGCTTCGCGACCCACCTGCTCCAAGGCGGCGCCGACCTGCGGGCCGTTCAGGAGATGCTGGGACACGCGAGCCTCGCCACGACGCAGATCTACACCCACCTCGAGCGCTCGGCCTTGAAGGACGCCCACCGCAAGTTCCACCCCAGGGGATAGCCCGGGGTCCGGCGGCAAAAGCCCCTGGAATTCCCGGCGCTATTTAATATGCCCAAATCCTCAGTTAAGCCCTGAAAGGCCGCGTTCTCGACGCCGTTGGCCGGGGACGCGGTCGGCCAGAAGCCGCCGCTCGGGCCTCGGCCTCCTGCATGCGTCAGTCGGCCTCCGGCACGCCCCGGCCAACGGCATCGAGAACGCTTCTTGGGGCGAACGTCATCATCCGGACAAAGTTATCCACAGGGCGGGTTGGCTGGCGAATTTTAAGGGCCGCTGAAACTTCCCTACGTCGCCCAGGACGGCGACAACACGGCCCAACGAGCGTTTTCGAACTCCGAGAAGAAGGCGAAACCCTCCGAGAGCCGCAAGATCAATCGCCTCGCGTGGCGGATGATGACGCCCGCATGGCAGAGCAGCCGGAAGCGAAGGCTCTTGATCGAGAGCCCTTGCCAGCTCTCCGGCAGGGCCGCCAGCTTCAACATCCGCGCCAGGTTGTAGGCCAGGAGCGCGGTCTGGAAGTACGCCGCGTTGGCCAAGAGCTCCCCGCACGGCAGCCAGTGCAGCGCGAAGCCGTTCTTGGCTTCCCCGATCGCCTTCTCCATGCGCCCACGGCCGTTGTAGAAGTCCAGGACCTCTTGCGCGCTCAATGATTCGGGCAAGTTCGCGATGATCGGGTAGTATTCGATGGGGTCCCGGAACAGGTCCAACTGCCCCGTGCGGCGTACCACCACCAAGCGAAAGGCCGGCAGGGGGGCTTGCGAACGGTTGCCCACCTGTCCCGGAGCGTGGACCGTCTCCGCCAGCAGGAACGTGTCGTGCTCCCGCACCACCAGCTGCCAGTCCTTCCGCGGGATGGCCTCGATCGTCGCCCGCACCGAAGCGTCAAGATCCGCCCGGATCGCGAACTCGATGCCGTGCTGGTGGCAATGTTCCATGACCTTCAACTGATACCCCGCGCTGTCCGAGCGGAACCGGAGCTTCGCGCTCCCCAAGCGTCTGCGGCACCAGCGCAAAAGAGACAGGATGTGCGACTGCGGCGAGGCGTTCCCTTCTCGAAACACCCCGCCCACGAAGACGTCCAGTTCGTCGAGCCAGGCCAACAACGGGTTGTAGCCGTCCACCCCCTTATACGTTCGCTTCGCCTCCTTCTTGTCCGACTCGATGACCGTCGAATCGATGTCCAACGTGACGGTCTGCCCCGGCTTGAGACAACGTAGGGCCTGGCGGCTCACGATATCGCCCAGTCGAGCCACGCCGCGCCGCGTGAAGCGCCGCAGGAACTCCCCGAAGCTGTTGGCCGCCGGAAGGCCCGAAAACGCCAGGCGGCCCAGACCTCCGTCTCCCTTGAGCACGCGCGTGTCGTCCAACCCCTCGCCCCCAGCGATCAATGTCATCGCCAGGCCCAGGATGTAGTCCGAGCTCTTGTAGATCCCGCGGCGCTTCCACAGTCCCGGCAGGCTGTCGAGCGCCTCCACAAGCCCCGTATGGTGCGCCAGCTCCGTCAAAAGCGGCAGCCCGGCAAACGACGTCGTCACCACTTCCTTGGATTTTTCGACTTTCCAACGGTGCCCGTTCTGAAGTATCATACTTTCACCTCGCGGGTGAAAAGTTTCGCCTTTTCACCGATTCTTCCCTACCGTCGGGACGCGAGGTATTTTATTTCTTCAGCCCCGGGCCTTGCTTGAGGATTTGGGAATATGTAACACAATTGCATTATTTCATGAAATAATGCATAATACTTGTAATGTATCGGAGAATCCTCGATTTAAGAGGATTGTTGCGAAAGAAATCCCTCCTGCTGCTCGGGCCGCGGCAAACCGGCAAGAGCACCTTGGCGAAAAGCCTGGGTCCGGAGGCCCGGTATTTTGATCTATCGGAAACCAATACCTACCGGGAGTTGAGCGCCCATCCCGAACTCCTCAGGCAGCGGCTCTCCCCGCGAACCCGGATCGTCGTCATCGACGAAGCGCAAAAACTCCCCGAGCTCTTCGACGAGGCGCAGGTCCTGCTCGATCGGAACAAGGCCCTGAGAATTCTGATGACCGGATCGAGCGCGCGCAAGCTGCGCCGCTCCGGAATCAATCTCCTGCCGGGGCGCCTCTGGCGCCGGCATCTTTTTCCTCTCGTCACGGCCGAATTGGGGGAGGCCCGCATTGATGACCGCGTGCGCCGGGGATCGCTCCCGGGAATCATCGATTCGCCGTATTACCGGGAAGAGCTGAAGAACTACGTCGGTCTCTATCTCGAGGAGGAAATCCGCGCCGAGGGCCTCACGCGCCATGTCGGCCATTTCAACCGCTTCCTCACCGTGGCCGCCCTGAGCAACGCCGAACAAATCAACTATACGAACATCGCCAATGATACCGGCCTGCCGCTCAACACTGTCAAAGGCTATTTCCAGATCCTCTACGACACCCTGGTCGGCTATGAGCTTCCGTCCTACCGGAAAACCCGCACGCGCAAAGCCGTCGCCACCCCCAAGTTCTATTTTTTCGATCTCGGCGTGGTCAACGAGCTCTTGGGCCGTTTCGAGATCGAGCGGCATGGGGATCTTTTCGGCAAAGCCTTGGAGCACCTGGTGTTCACGGAGCTTAAGGCGGCCCTCGAGTATCACGGGTCCGACAAACCCCTCTCCTACTGGCGCAGCTTGTCGCAATTCGAGGTGGATTTCCTTTTGGGCGACGACATCGCCATCGAAGTCAAGGCCAAAAGGACCGTTTCCCCGCGCGAGGAGCGCTCCCTATCCGCCCTAGCCGAGGATTTGCGCCTCAAGCGGCGCCTGATCGTTTGCCTGGAGGAGCATCGGCGCAAGAGCGATGCCGGCAATGAAATCATTCCAATCGAGGAGTTTTTAGCCGAACTCTGGGGACAGGGAAAGGGAAGGCTTTTCTAGCGGGGCCGCTCTCTTCGAGCTTTTCAGACCTTCCGGACGACGAGCGCGCCGCCCATGCCGCCTCCGGCGCAGGCGGCGATCATGCCGTGCCGGGACATGGGGTTGAGGCGCATTGAATAAAGCAGGTTGAGCAGCAGCCGCGTCCCGGTCGCGCCCAGGGGGTGGCCGATCGCGATCGAGCCGCCGTGGGGGTTGAGAGCCCCGGACTTGAACTTGCCCTCCCAGTCGCAGCCGAACTTCTCCTTGCCCAACTTGAAGATGGAGAGCACCGTCGCGGCGAAAGGCTCGTGGAGCTCGATGGAGTCCAGGTCGTCGAAGCGCAGTCCGGCGTTTTTAAGCGCGTCGGGAGCCGCGAGGGCGGGGGCGACCCCCATGTGGGCCGGGTTGTTGCCGTGGAAGGCCCAGCCGCGGATTTCGCCCAGGATCTCAAGGCCCAGGGCCCGGGCTTTCTCCTCCGACGCGACGACGATCGCGCTCGCGCCGTCCGACCGGCCGCAGGAATTGAAGAGCGTCACCGTCCCGCGGGAGCGTCCCGGCTGGTAGGGGACGCCGTCCATGTGGACGCCGTAATCCTTGAAGAAATTCTCGATGGGGTAGCTCGAGTGGTCGAAGAGCGCCGGGGCCTTCGCGAACATGGCGGGTTTTTGCGGGAGGCTCTCGCGAAGGAAGGGGTACTCGTCCTTGTCAAGCAGCGTCTGGCCGCCGCTCTGGAAGGGCACGACATGGGTCTCGTAAAATTGGCTCTTCCAACCCTCGAGGGCGTGGGCGAAGCTTTGGCGGGCGAAATCGTCCTGGGCCTCCCGCGAGATGCCGTACATTTGGGCGCAGACCTCGGCGGTCGCCGCCATGTTGATCTTCTTGACCGGGTCGGTGAGCCCCTGCTCGAGGGCGTCGTCGATGATGACATCCGGGCTCTGGAGGATCGTCCCCCATTTTTCCTTGACCGTGTCGAGGCTCCGGAGCTCCTTCATCGCCCGGCTTCCGTCGATCGAGTAAGGAAGGCGGGACATGGACTCGGTCCCTCCCGCGATGTAGACATCTCCCTCGCCCATCGCTATGGCCCGCGCGGCCGCGCAAACGGACTCGATCGAGGAGACGCAGTTGTTCTGGACGGTCACCGCCTGGGCCTTTTCCGGGAGCCCGGACTTGAGCAGCGTCACCCGCGCGATATTGGGCGCCGAGAAAACCTGGCCCACCCAGCCGACGATCAAGCCGTCGACAGCCTCCTTGGGGAGCTTCGCGCGGCGCAACGTCGACTCGACGGCGCTTTGCATGAGGGCCTCGGGCCGCACCGTCGCCAGGGAGTGGGCGATATGCCCGACCGGCGTGCGCGTTCCGTGGGAGAGGACGACTTTCCTGGGGAGGGAGAAGGAGGGCATGAACGGCATTATACAAAGGCGGGTGGGGCGGCGCGAGTCCCCGAGATTGTCTCTTGGGGCCAAATGATATAATTCGTTCGCGCGCTGTAATGAAATGACTCCCAAAGTTGTTTTCATCGCAAGCCATCTGGGCTACCCCCTCGACACGACCCCGCTGGGCGGCGGGGCGGCGGTGGGCACGCGGCTTGTCACGGTGTGGGGCCGCCGAGAAGACGTCAAGCTCCATGTTTTGGGGTCGGGTCCGCAGTCTCCGGCCCCGGGAATTTCCTACGAGGCTTTGGACGGTTTTGGCGGGCCCTCCCGGGGGCTCACCAGCCTCAACGAGCTCGAATACGGCAAGTTCGCGCGGCGCTTCGAGAAGGAGTCCACGCGCTGGGTTCTCTCGCGGAGCGAGCTTTTCCCCCCGGCGGAGACCGTCGTGATCGCCAACGACATTTCGGAGGGCCCCGCGTTTCGGCAATTGGCGGAGGCCGGCTACGCCGTGGTGTCCTTGTGGCATGTGGACGTCCTTGACTACTTCGCCCGCTTTTATCTCGGCGACCTGATCGCCGGATCGAGGCTTTCCCTCCTCTATGAAGGGCTGCGCAAGCTCGGTCTTTCGAGGGGCGTTCCGGACGTCTTGAAGCTCGTGTTCGAGAAGGAGCGCGACGCCGTCTCCTCCTGCGCGCGCCTCGTCCTTCCTTCCCGCGCCATGGGGGAACGAATCCTTGCGGCCTACGGCTTCATGGACAAGGATCGGACCTTAAGCCGCAAGATCACGATCCATCCGTGGGGCGTTTGGAACGACCGCTACGACGAGCGGGAGCTCGACCGCGCGGTCGAGGATCTGCGGCGGCGCTATCGCCTGTCCTCCGCGGCCACCGTCCTGATGACCTTGAGCCGGATCTCCCCGGAGAAGGGGCTGCACCTTCTCCTGAGGGCCTTGAGGCTCGTCGAGCGCTCCGGTCCCGAGGACATCTGTCTTCTGCTCTGCGGGGAGCCCGCGTTCATGCAGGGGCTGCCCTATTGGCGCACGATCCGCCGCGAGGCCGCGAAGCTCAAGCGCGTGCGCGTCCATTTCCCGGGCCACCTGGGAGGGCTTCAGAAACAGGCTCATTTCCGGCTGGCGCGGCTTTTTATCTCCACCTCCACTCACGAGAGCTACGGGTTGACGAACTTGGAGGCGATGAGCGCCGGGCTCCCGGTCCTCACGGCGGCGCATTACGGCGCCCTTGATTGGTTCGACGCGGCGATCGGCCGCCGCGTCGCCTATGAAGGCGCGCGCGAGGCGCCCCAAGCGCTCGCCGTCGCGATTAAGGAGATGCTCTCCGATCCGGAGGCCCTGGCCGCGATGGGACGCGCGGCCCGCGAGAAGGCCGCCGCCATGCCTTTTGACAAGTCGGCCCAGGCCCTTTTGGATTCGGCGGCCGCTTTGGTTTCGGGCCGTGACGGCGTCGTGCCGGCATGATAGAAGATGACGGAGGACGCATCGTGCTGCGTACGCTCGAAGAGTCGGACGCCGCGGCGTTGTTCGAGGCGATCGCCGCCTCGCGCCCGCGGCTCAAACGGCGCATGACATGGGTCCAAGCCGTCCGCGCGCCGGACGACTGCCGGGAGTTTATCCGCGCGAGCTTCGCCCAGGGCCATGATCGCGCGGCCCTGGTCCAAGGCGTCTTCGAGAAAAAGACGCAGCGGCTTGCCGGCGTGGCGGCGCTGACTCGGATGTCGGTCGCGGACGGACGCGCCAAGATGTCCTTGTGGATCAGGCAGGAGCGGATGGGGATGGGGCTGGCGGTCGAGGCGGGACGCCGGCTGCTCAAGACCGCTTTTCTCAAAGAGGGTTTGCAGCGGGTCTACGCGCGCATCGAGCCCTCCAACCGCGCCGCCCGCCGCATCCTCCAGAAGCTCGGCTTCAGCTACGAAGGATGCCTGCGCCGGGAGAAAAAGCTCAACGGCAGGTGGGTGGACCAGGAATGCTGGGGGCTTTTGAAATCCGAGATGAAAAAATAAAATGGGCCCTATGCGCGAAGCCGTCGCCGTCGCCGCCGTGCGCTCTGCCGTCGGGCGCTTGGGAGGGGCCTTGGCGGCGGTCCGTCCGGACGACCTGGCGGCGAGCGTCATCGCGGCCTTGCTTTCCAAAGCGCCGCGATTGCCGCCCGCCGAGATCGACGACGTCTATCTCGGCTGCGCCAACCAGGCCGGGGAGGACAACCGCAACGTCGCCCGCATGGCGGCGCTCCTCGCGGGGCTTCCCCATTCGGTTCCAGGAGCGACGGTCAACCGGCTCTGCGCCTCGGGACTCGAGGCGATCAACGCCGCGGCGCGGGCCATCGTTTCGGGGGAGGGCGACGTCTATATCGCCGGCGGCGTCGAGAGCATGAGCCGCGCCCCGTGGGCCATCCCCAAGGCGGAGGCGGCCTACCCGTACGGAAACCTGACCGCCTACGACACGGCGCTCGGCTGGCGCTTCCCCAATCCGCGCCTGGAAAAAATGTTCCCGCTTTCGAGCATGGGGGAGACGGCCGAGAATGTGGCCGTCCGATGCGGTATCGAGCGCCGGGCGCAAGACGAGTTCGCGTTGAGAAGCCACCAGCTCGCGGCCAAGGCGCAGGACGGCGTCTTCGCGGAGGAAATCGTCCCCGTCGAGGTTCCTCAAAAGAAGGCCCCGGCTGTCATCGTCGGCAAGGATGAGACGATCCGCCGGGACACGAGCCTCGACAAGCTTTCCCAGCTTGCCCCGGCCTTCCGCAAGGGCGGCACCGTGACCGCGGGGAACAGCTCGAGCATGAACGACGGCGCCTCGGCCCTCCTCTTGATGGAGGCCTCGCGCGCGAAGGATTGGGGCATGACGCCGCTGGCGGCTTGGCGAGGAAGCGCCAGCGCCGGAGTGGACCCCTCGTACATGGGACTCGGCCCCGTGCCGGCGATCCGAAAGCTCTTGAACCGTCTCGGGCTCGATCTTTCGGGAGTCGATCTCGTCGAAATCAACGAAGCCTTCGCGGCCCAAGCCTTGGCCTGCGTCAAGGAATTGGGCCTGCCGTTGGAGAAGATCAACGTCAACGGCGGGGCGATCGCCCTCGGGCATCCCTTGGGTTCCTCCGGCGCTCGCATCACGGTGACGCTCCTGCATGAAATGCGGCGCCGCGGCGTCGGCCGGGGGCTTTCGAGCCTCTGCGTCGGCGTCGGGCAGGGCTTGGCGACCCTATGGGAGAGCGTCTGATGGCCCAGGAAGCCTTCGTTCTCGTGGTCGACGACGATCCCTTGATCCTCGACTTGGTCTCGATGCGTCTCGAGGCCGCGGGCTATAACGTCACGACGGCCTCCGACGCCTGGCAGGAGGTGATCCAGGCTCAAGCCCTTCGCCTCGGGCTTGTCATCACGGACGTCCAGATGCCGGGCTTCGGCACGGGCATCGATGCCTACAAGCGGCTGCGCCAACTCTCGCCGAACCTTCCCATCATTTTCATGACGGGCATGAAGCTCGAAGAGGTCAAAAGCCGCCTCCCCAACCCGCCCGATCCGCGCGTGCGGCTTCTCGGCAAGCCCATTAACTTCGACGAGCTCCGCCAGATGATTAAGGACCTCACCGGCCTCGACCGCCCGCTTTAAGAGCGGCGGCGGTCGACGGCGTAAGCCGAACAAGGGCTGTTCTTGGCTTCTTTCTTGAGTTCCGCGCCAAGCTGCGCCACCTGGGCGTAGCTCGTCAAGGGCCGCAGGGTGTTGTGGCAGATGCCGATCGCGATGGACAAGAAGGGGAATTCGCAGCGGCGTCCCTGGCGGTCCGTCGAGGTGATGCCGCCGCGGCGGCGGTCCTCCTCGCGATAGAACCCAGGAGCCTTGGCGTCGAAGCGTTTGATGATCTCCGCCGCCAAATCCTCCATCCGATCGGGAGTCGTCTGAAGGATGAAATCGTCCCCGCCGACGTGGCCCAGGAACTCGACTCCCCGTGTCGAATCCTCGGCTAAGGCGCTCAGGAGGGCCGCCGTTTCGCGGATCACCCGGTCCCCCGCCTCGTAGCCGTAGGCGTCGTTATAGGCCTTGAAATGATTGAGATCGGCGTAGAGCACGGCGAGGGGGCGCTGGGCGGCGACGGCCTCCCGGATGCTGCTCTCGATGGCGGCGTTGCCGGGGAGGCGGCTGAGAGGATTGGCGTCCAAACCCTCCCGCGTGCGGCGCAGGACCATCTTGACCCTGGCCACGAACTCGGACATATCCACGGGCTTCATGACGAAATCATCGGCTCCCAGGCCGAGGCCCTCGATCTTGTCGTCGCGGGTCGCCGTGGCGGAGAGCAGGATGACGGGGAGATGGCGCAAGGCGGGCTGGTCCCGCATCCGACGGACGGCTTCGATGCCGTTCATGCGCGGCATCGCCATGTCGAGGACGACGAGATCCGGAGCGGCCTTGGCAATGAGCGCGAGAGCCTCCGCTCCGTCGTAGGCCGTTGCCACCTGGAAGCCGTTGTGTTCCAGGGCATCCTTTAATAGGTAGAGGAGGTCCGGATCGTCGTCGACGAGCAAGATTCGAGAAGGAGCGATCATCGATGCCATCTTAGCCTGGAGCCTACAACGACCGCAAGCGTGGGCGCTTGGGCCTTAAGTCCCAGGCCGCCTTGGAGCTCTCGGCCCAGGCGCCGCGCGCGAGGATGAGCCACACTCAAGCGTCGACGTCAGGGGGAAACGAATGAAAACACCGCGACGGCTGGGGAAGCGAGTCTGGGCTCTGGCGTTGTCGCTCGTGGCGGGGAGCTTGGGGGCGGCCTGGCCGGCTCCGGGAGATCAGGCGTCCTTCGACCGCCAGATGGGCCCGGGGCTCGAGGATTTTTTGATGAGCGCCGGAGCCGGACGGAACCGCATGGCGATGCGCGACGCCTACGCCGCGTCGGACGAAGCTTCGCCGCGCTCCGTCGACGTCCTGGCGGGCCTCGTAGCTTCCGTGCTGACCCCCGATCTGCTCAAGAGGCCGTGGCGGGACAATGCCGGCGCCGATCCCATGTCCGGGCAGTGCTATGTCGCCTCGGAGGCTCTGTTCCATCTGATCGGCGGCAAGGGCGCCGGCTGGACTCCGATGGTGCTGAGGCATGAGGGAACGACCCATTGGTTCTTAAAGCACCAGTCCGGCAAGATCGTCGACATCACGGCCTCTCAGTTTCGGACCCCCGTTCCCTACGATCAGGCTCGCGGCTGCGGCTTCCTCACTAGGGAACCCTCCCGGCGGGCGGCGGAAGTCATCCGTCGGGTGCGATCCGTCCAGGCCGGCCGGGATTGGCGCGAGTAGGTCGATGCGAAAAAAGTTTATTTTGGACGAAAGTATGCTATACTTGTTGTCAGTAAGCCATACGAAGTAAGTGCACACCGACATCGCTTCCAATCATCCCGAGGCTAGCGCAGAGCTTAGCGCGGTTTCTTTCGAGGCGCCGGACACGAACCTTCCTGGAACTTACGACACAAAACAAATAAGGAGTTAGAATGAAAGGAAAAGTTAAGTGGTTCAATGATCAGAAGGGCTACGGCTTCATCACCCCCGAGGACGGCACTCCGGACGTTTTCGTCCACCATACCTCGATCGTGATGGACGGCTTCAAGACCCTCGCCGAAAATCAGGAGGTCGAGTTCGAAGTGACCACCTCCGATAAGGGCCCGAAGGCCTCCGGCGTCCGACCGTTGACCGCGGTTCGTTAATCCGGCTTATCCGATAAGCCAAGGCCCGCGCGGCATCGTCTGCTTAATGGCAGGCAATCCGCGCGGGCCTTTCTTTTGCGCGCGATTGCAAAGACCCCTTAAACTACGGTAATATTCGTCGTGCCGTCGGGAGGACCCGAGCAGCCTCGCGCGCCGAAAGCGAGGCGCCGCCTTTGGATCGGCCTGGGGGCGGCCGAGGCGCGGCCCCTGTCTCTCGTCATGGGGCTTGGAATCGAGCTCGTGGGACTCGCCGGAGGCGGGACGGCGCTCGGAGCATGGCTTGACGGCAAGTTTTCGACGGGGCCGTGGCTGATGCTCGCGGGCGCGATCGTCGGCGTCGCACTCGGCTTTTACGAAATGATCAAGATCGCTTTAACGGCGCGGGACGAGGGGCCCGGGAGACGATGATGAAGATGGCGCTGCTCGGCCTTGCGGCCTCCTGGCTCGTCTGCCGGGTCTCGGGCAAGGCGATCAAGCTCGCTCTTGAGCGGGGCCCCCGCTTTTTTTGGCCGGCCTATTGGAGCGGACTCGGAGCGCGCATCGTGGTTTTCGGGGCCCTCGCGATCCTGGGCTTCGAGGGGCCGCGCCGGCTCATGTTGGCCCTCCTCCTCGCCTACGCGGGGGGCGTCGTTGTGTGGATTCCCTGGGAGGCGCGGATGCTCCTTCGGTCCAGAGAGGTCCGCGGATGAATCTGACCGAGGCCCTCGAGCACCATCTGCTGGACCATTCCTACATGGCGCTGGGAAGCCTGGGGCCCATCCATTTCACCATCACCAAATATCTCGTCACCATGTGGATCGTGGGCGCCTTCTGCGTCCTCGTCTTGGGCTACGCGGCGCTGGCCCGGACCCGCTCGGCGACGCTGCTGCGGGCCGGGGTCGAGGGGGCGATCGTGTATGCCCGCGCCCAGATGGAGCCCTTTTTCGGCCGAGACACCGACGCCTATGTCCCCTACATCCTCTCGCTTTTCTTCTTCATCCTCGTGAGCAATCTCGCGGGGCTGTTGCCTTATGGCGCGACCTCCACGGGCAATATCTCGGTCACGGGGGCCTTGGCGTTGTGCACTTTCGTCATGATCATTTTCGTCGGCGTCCGCAAGCAAGGGGCCGTGGGCTATCTGTCCCATTTCGTCCCGGGAGGGACTCCCAAGGCGATCGCTCCGTTTCTTTTCGTGATCGAGGTTTTCGGGCTCTTCGCGAAGTCGGCCGCGCTCTGCGTGCGTCTTTTCGCGAACATGATCGCCGGGCATATCGCCGCGATCACCTTCCTGTCCTTCATTTTCCTTCTCGGCAAATCGAGCCTCGCCCTTGGGCTTGGCGTCGCGCCCGCCGCGGTGGGCATGGCCCTTTTCACGCAGGCCCTGGACGTCCTGATCGCGGTCCTGCAGGCCTACATTTTCGCGCTTCTTACCGCCGTTTTCGCGGGGATGGCCGCTCATCCGCATTGACAGCCATGCGAAACGGCGAGGTCGCACACGGACGCCCCGGGGCCGGGCCCCGCAGGGCGCCGAACTTGGAGTTCAAAGGAGACTGAGTTCATGGGAGCCGCTTATATCGGAGTCGGACTCGCGGCGGGTCTGGGCGTTCTCGGCGCGGGGTTGGGCATCGGACTCTTGGCCGGACGGGCGGCCGAGGGCGTCGCGCGCCAGCCGGAAGCTTATAACTCGCTGTTCACCATCATGATCGTGCCGGCCGCCATGGTGGAAGGATTGGGCTTTTTCGCCTGCATCATCGCGCTCATGGGGCTTTTCGCCCTCAACAAGGCGCTGCCGTCGGCCCCCGCCGGGGCCGCGCCCGAGCAGCATCAGGCCGCCGGACGCTGAGATCGCGATGCCAATAACCGGAAGGGGGAGCGTGACGCGACATGGATAAGCTCGTCAGTTTCGATCCCGGTCTGATCATTTGGACCGTCGTCACGTTCCTCCTTCTGGTCGCCATCCTGACCAAGACCGCCTGGCGGCCCATCTTAAACGCCCTTGAGGAACGCGACCGCAAGATTCGCGAGGACCTCGAAGCCGCCAAGCGCGCCCGGGAGGAAGCCGAGCGCAAGCGCCTCGAAATGGAGGGGCGCCTGGCGGACCTGCGGTCCCAGGGCGCCGAGATGCTGGCCAAGGCGGCCCAAGAAGGAGAAAAGCTGCGCCACGGCCTCAAGGCCCAGGCCGAGGCCGAGATTCACAAGATGAAGGAGCGGACCTCGGCCGAGCTCGAGGCCGAAAAGGAGCGCTTGGCGGCCGAGCTTCGGCGGGAGGTCGCGGGGCTGTCGGTGAAGGCCGCGGAGAAGCTTTTGGGGCGTTCCGTGGACGGCGGAGTTCAGAAGGAAATCATGGGCTCGTTTCTCAAAGATTTGGAGGGGCGGGGCAAATCCGAGCATGCAGGGAAACGATAGAATCCTGGCGCGGCGCTACGCCCGGGCCCTCTTTGCCGCGGCGCGCGAGCGCCATGCCGAGGAAAAGATCGCGGGCGAGCTGGGAGAAGCCTTGCCGGCGCTCCTGGCGGCGGAGGCCGTCTGCCGCGACCCTCGCACGCCGGCCCCGGCCCGGGAGACCGCCGTCGTCAAGGCCGTCGTCGACCGCTCGGCGCTTTTGAGGCATTTCGCGCTGCTCCTTCTGCGCCGCAAGAGGATGTCCCTGCTGCCGCTGATCGCGGAGGACATCCGCTCGATCCTCGAGGCGCAGAAAGGCGTCGTTTCGGCCCGAGTGGCGACGGCGAAACCCCTATCGGGCGAGGAGCGGGACAGGCTTGAGAAGATTTTGGGAAAGCTCTCGGGGCGCACGGTCGCCCTGGAAGCGGTGGAGGACCCGGCCCTCTTGGGCGGCATCCAGGTGCGGGTCGGGGACGCGGTTTACGAGCGAAGCCTGCGCGCCGATCTGGCTCGATTAAAGGAGGTTTTCGATGGCCATACGTCCTGAGGAGATCACGGCGGTCATTAAACGCGAAATCGACGAGTTCGAGAGCAAGACGGAGGCGCGCGAGGAGGGAACGGTCCTTCAAGTAGGAGACGGCATCGCCCGCGTCTACGGCCTGAGCCACGCGATCGCCGGCGAGCTCCTGGAGCTTCCGCGCGGCGTCATGGGGATGGTCCTTAATTTGGAACGGGAAAGCGTCGGCTGCGTCCTTCTGGGTCCCGACGAGCTCATCAAGGAGGGGGATTCCGTCCGCCGCACGGGACGCGTGATGGAAGTGCCCGCCGGCCCCGAGCTTCTCGGGCGAGTCGTGAGCCCGCTGGGCGCGCCCTTGGACGGCAAGGGGCCCATCAAGGCCCAGGCCCGCCGGCCGATCGAAATCGTGGCGCCGGGCATCATCGAGCGCGAGCCCGTGACGGTGCCGCTGCAGACGGGGCTCAAGGCGATTGACGCCATGATCCCGATCGGACGCGGCCAGCGCGAACTCATCATCGGCGACCGCCAGACCGGCAAGACCGCCATCGCGATCGACACGATCATCAACCAGAAAAAGGAGGCCAAGCGCCCCGTTTGCGTCTACGTCGCGATCGGCCAGAAGCAGTCGACCGTCGCCCGGGTCGCGGAGATCCTCGAGGAAAGCGGCGCGATGGAATATTCGATCATCGTGTCGGCGACGGCGTCGGAGCCGGCGCCCCTCCTCTACATCGCGCCTTACGCCGGCTGCGCGATCGGCGAGGAGTTCTTGTGGAAGGGGCAGGACGTGCTGGTCATCTATGACGATCTGTCGAAGCACGCCCAGGCTTACCGCCAACTCTCGCTCCTTCTCCGCCGCCCGCCGGGCCGCGAGGCTTACCCCGGCGACGTCTTTTACCTGCATTCGAGGCTCTTGGAGCGCGCCTGCCGGCTTAACGCCAAGAACGGCGGCGGCTCCCTGACGGCGCTCCCGATCATCGAGACCCAGGCGGGCGACGTCTCGGCCTACATCCCGACCAACGTCATCTCGATCACGGACGGCCAGATCTACCTGGAATCGGGTCTTTTCTACTCCGGCGTGCGGCCGGCCGTCAACGTCGGCCTCTCCGTCTCGCGCGTGGGAGGCGCCGCCCAGACGAAGGCCATGAAGCAGGTGGCCGGCCACCTCCGCCTGGAGCTCGCGCAGTACAACGAGCTCGCGGCGTTCGCCCAGTTCGGCTCCGAGCTCGACAAGGCCTCCCAGATGCAGCTGGCGCGCGGAGAAAGGCTCGTCGAGCTGTTGAAGCAGGCCCAGTACGAGCCCATGCCTTTCGAGAAGCAGGTGGTCGCCATTTTCGCGGGCGTCAACGGCTTTTTGGACGACCTGCCGGTCGGCGAGGTGCGCCGATTCGAAAAGGAGCTCTTGGACTTCGTCGCCGCCCGACATCCCGACATTCCTCGGGACCTCGTCGCCAAGCGCGAGCTTTCCGAGGACATCAAGGGCCGGCTCAAGGCGGCGGTCGAGGAGTTCTCGGCGCCGTTCAAGGCGGGGCTGAGGAAATAATGCGAAAGAGGGCCGCGGAAAGCAGGGGAAAGCCGCGGAAGGCTTCCGTCTATTTCCTGGTCTGCCGGGGCCTTCTGTTGCCTTCGATGGCCTTCTGTTGCCTTCCCCTGTCGGCCGTTGCCGCGGGCGTCCAGGGCCCCGCGATGCCGCGGCATGGCCGGGTGGTCAACCTGGAGTGCGTCGAGACGTTGATCGGCATCGGGGAGCCGGAGTTGGCCGGCGTGTTCACCTTCATCGCGGATGGGGACTCGGCGCCCGCCCTCGCGGATCTCCTGGTCCACAAGGAAAAGGACCTCAAACGATTCATCCATCGGGAGAAAAAAATGCTCAAGAAGTCGGGGGCGATTCCCCAATGGGACCACGACGTGGCGGGGTACGCGCTTTCGATCTATGCCAACCCTCCCGCGGGAACGCCGGAACCGCCGTCTAAGAGCGTCATGAAGGATCTGGTCGATCTCTACGGGGCCCCGGCCGTTTCCAGCTCCCAGTCGCGGGCCGTCGGGGTCCCCCAGGTTGGAGGAGGACGCTAGGGTGCGGGCTCTCGTCACCGGGGCGGCGGGCCTCATCGGCTCCAATCTCTGCGTCGAGCTTGAAAGGCGCGGGCATGATGTCACGGGCCTCGACGATTTTTCCCATGGGAGCTTCGCCAACCTCGTCGGCTTCGGCGGCGACGTCGTCTCGGCCGATCTCCTGGACGCCCCGGCCTGGCAGGAGGCCGTCGGCTCCGTGGACGTCGTCTTCCACCAGGCGGCGCTCACCGACACGACCGTGACGGACGAGCTGCGCATGATGCGGGCCAACGTCGAGGCCTTCCGGACTCTTTTGAGGTGGGTCGCCGCCGGGCGCGCCCGTCAGGTGGTCTATGCCTCCTCCGCGGGGGTTTACGGGGACGGGCCTCTCCCGATGAGGGAGGACGCGGCGCCCAATCCTAAAAACGTCTACGCCTATTCGAAGGTCGTCATGGAGAAGGTCGCCCGGGATTTTTCCTCGGCCCATCCACGCGTTCCGATCGCGGGGCTGCGCTATTTCAACGTTTTCGGCCCCGGGGAGCGTTTTAAGGACAAAAGCGCCAGCATGATCTGGCAGCTGGCTCAGCAGATGCTCCAGGGGCGGCGCCCTCGGATATTCGAGTTCGGAGAGCAGTACCGCGACTTCATCTATGTGAAGGACGTCGTCGAGGCGAATTGTCTCGCGGCGATCCAGAAAGCGCGGGGCGCCTTCAACGTCGCGACGGGCCGCAAGACCACTTTCAACGAAATCATCGCGCACCTCAATTTGACGCTTGGGACGAATCTCGAGCCGGAGTATTTCAAGAACCCTTACGCCTTCTACCAGAGCGAGACCCTGGGAGATCCCTCGAAAGCCGAGAAAGAATTCGGCTTCGCGGCCGGCTATACGGCCTTGCGGGGGATCGCGGACTACCTGGGGGGGCTCAAGAAGGCCAAGGTTCCCGCTTAATCATGGCATCCCTCCGCGAAATTCGGCGCAAGATCCAGTCGGTGAACGCCACCGAGCAGATCACCAAGGCCATGCAGATGGTCGCGGCGGCGAGGCTCCGGCGCGCGCAGGCCTCGATCGTCTCCGCGCGGCCCTTCGCCGTCAAGATGGAGGAGATGGTCCGGCGCCTGACGGGATCCGCGGAGGAGAGGGACGCCCACGAACTCTTGATGCCAAGGCCCGCCGGCGGCCCCGAATGCCTGATCGCGGTGTCGGGAGACAAGGGACTCTGCGGGGCCTTCAACGCCCAGATCATCAAGGCGTCGGCCGCCTGGATTCGGGCCCGTCAAGGCAAGAAGATTTATGTCGCCGCGGTCGGCCGCAAAATACGGCAGTTCTTCCACCGCCTGCGGGGCGTCGACATGGAGATCGTCGCCGAGCTCGTCGGCATCTTCCCCAAGGCCCACTTCGCCCACGCGGAGCTCCTTTGGAAAGACGTCTCCGAGGCCTATTTCAAGAGAGGCATCTCTTCCGTGAGCCTTTTTTACACGGAATTCAAGTCCGCCGGCAAGCAGGCGCTGGTCCGCGAGCAGCTCCTCCCGCTGTCGGCGCCGCCCCCCAAGGAGCCGGTTGCCGCGTCCCTTGACGATTTCGACTATGAGCCGGATGCCCGGACGGTCCTCGGCGCCCTGCTGCCGCGCTTCGTCAAGGCGAAGCTCTACCGGGTTTTGCTCGAATCCCAGGCTTCCGAGCTCGCCGCGCGCATGAACGCCATGGATGCCGCGTCCAAGAACGCGAGCGAGCTTAAATCGAATTTGAAACTCAATCTCAACAGGCAGCGGCAGGCGATCATCACCAAGGAGATCGCGGAACTCGTCGGCGGCGCCGAGGCCCTGGCCGCGTAAAGGAGAACGACATGACGAACACGGGATCAATTGTCCAGGTCATCGGACCGGTCGTGGACGTGGAATTTACCGCGGGGAAGCTCCCCGCCATCTTAAACGCCCTCAAGGTCATGAAGGGCTCTGGGTCGAACGGCTCCGGCCGCGAGGATTGCGTGACGGTCGAGGTCGCCTCGCACTTGGGCGACAACGCGGTGCGGGCGATCGCGATGGGTCCGACGGACGGCCTTCGCCGCGGCACGCCCGTCGAGGACACGGGCGCTCCCATCAAGGTCCCGGTCGGCCGAGCCTGCCTGGGCCGCCTTCTCGACGTGCTCGGAGAGGCGAAGGATCATGAAGGCGAGGTGAAGGCCTCCGACCATTGGTCCATTCACCGCGCCCCGCCGCCCTTGGTCGACCAGGTGACGACCCCGCAGATTTTCGAGACCGGCATCAAGGTCATCGACCTGCTCGAGCCCTATATGAAGGGCGGGAAGGTCGGCCTCTTCGGCGGCGCCGGCGTCGGCAAGACCGTCATCATCATGGAGCTCATCAACAACGTCGCCAAGGAGCACGGCGGCGTCTCGGTTTTCGGCGGGGTGGGCGAGCGCAGCCGCGAGGGCAACGATCTGCTCCTTGAAATGAAGCACGCCAAGCTCTCGGACGGGAGCCCCGTTCTCTCCAAGACCGTGCTCGTCTACGGCCAGATGAACGAGCCGCCGGGCGCCCGGGCCCGCGTCGGCCTCTCGGCCTTGACCCAGGCGGAGTATTTCCGCGACGTCGAGGGGCAGGACGTGCTCCTCTTCGTCGACAACGTCTTTCGCTACGTGCTCGCGGGCTGCGAGGTCTCGGCGCTGCTGGGCCGCATGCCCTCGGCCGTCGGCTACCAGCCGACGCTGACGACCGAGGTGGGCTACCTCCAGGAGAGGATCACCTCGACCACGAAGGGCTCGATCACCTCGATCCAGGCGGTCTACGTGCCGGCCGACGACATGACGGACCCCGGCGTCGCGACGACCTTCACCCACCTCGACGCGACGACGGTTCTCTCCCGCCAGATCGCGGAGCTGGGCATTTATCCGGCCGTCGATCCCCTGGACTCGACCTCCCGCATCTTGGACCCGCGCATCGTGGGGGAGCGCCACTACGGCGTCGCCCGATCCGTCCAGAAGATCCTCCAGCGGTACAAGGACCTTCAGGACATCATCGCGATCCTGGGCATTGACGAACTCTCCGACGAGGACAAGCAGGTGGTCGCCCGCGCGCGCAAGATCCAAAAGTTTCTCTCGCAGCCCTTCTTCGTCGCCCAGCAGTTCACCGGGCGGCCCGGGAAATACGTGCCGCTCGAGGACACGATCCGCGGCTTCGAGGGCTTGGTCGCCGGGGAGTACGACCATCTTCCGGAGCAGGCTTTCTACATGGTGGGCGGGATCGAGGAAGCCGTCGAGAACGCCAAGAAGCTCGCGGCCTAGGAGGCGTCGTGGCGAAAACATTCCGCTTCGAGCTCGTGACTCCCGAGAAGGCGCAGGGCGCCTTCGAGGCCGAGTTCGCGGCCATCCCCGCGCACGAGGGGGAGATGGGCGTCCTTCCCGGGCACGAGTCCTATCTCGCGATGCTCAAGCCGGGCGAGGTGCGCGTGACGGTGCCGGGAGGCGGGGTGCGGCGCTACGCGGTCTCGGGCGGGTTCGCCGAGGTGACGCCCAAGGGCGTGGATCTTTTCGCCGAAACGGCCGAGATGGCCGATGAAATCGACGCCGAGCGGGCGCGCGCGGCGCTTGAGCGCTCGAAGGCGGAGCTGGCCCGCAAGACGCTCGACCCCATGACCCTCGCCCAGGCCGAGGCCGCCTTCCAGCGCGCCGCCATCCGCCTCAAGGTCGCGGAACTCGCCCGCCGTCCGGGCCGCAAGCCGAGCCGGTAGGCCTTGGCCGGGACGGCCGATCTCCCGTCGCCGCGCCGGCAGTACCAGGCGGCGGCTTTCATGGCCGGGGCTTTCGCCTTTCTCCTCTTTGGTTACGAGATGGTTCGCGGGCCCTCGAACGCCCTGTACATGAAGGCCTATGGCCCGCAGAACCTGGGCCTCATTCTGACGGTGACGCCGCCGCTCTTGGCGGCGCTTCTCTTCGGCTATAACCTCTGCCTCTCCCGCCTGGGCGCGAGGAAGACTCTCGCGGCGGCGGGCCTATTCTCGACGGCCGCCCTGGCCCTCCTGCGCGTCCGCGGCGCTTTATTTCATCCGGCAAGCCTACGTCGTCGTCCTCATTGAGCAGTACTGGTCTTTCCTGGACAGCAGGCTCTCGCCGGAAACGGCGAGACGCGCCAACGGCGTCATGACCGGGATCGGGAGCCTTGGCGGCGTCCTCGGCGGGTATTTATTGGGGCGATTCTCGGGCCGATTGACGATCTCGGATTGGATCCTCGGCTCGGCTTTGTGCACGCTCGCCGCGGGAGCGTTCGCCGACGCCGCTTACCATGTCGGAGGCGAGCCGCGGGCGGAGACGCCCGCCGCCGGCTCCGGCAGCCGCGCACTGGGCCTGGGAAGCTTCCTGCGCGAGCCGCTCCTTTTGAGATTGCTGCTTCTCGTCGGAATCAGCCAAGCCTTCGCGGTGATCGTTGACTTGAGATTTCAGACCGCGGTCTTCACGGCGATCCCCGGCATGGATGCCCAGGCGGCCTATTATGGGAGGTACTATTCCCTGCTCAACGCCGGCACCTTTTTCCTCCAGTTCGCCGTCACTCCGTTGGCGTTGAGCCGACTGGCTCCCGGCCGCATCCAGGCGGCGATCCCGGCGGTTCATGTGGGGCTCGGCGTTTGGGCGCTTCTTCATCCCTCGCTTTCGAGCTGCGCCGCGGCCTACCTGGCCTTCAAATCCGTCGACTACTCGCTATTCCGGTCGTCAAAGGAGATATTTTATATGGGGCTGTCCTTCGATGCCCGATACCGGGCCAAGGAATTGATCGACATCCTTGTTTATCGCTTCGGGAAGGGGAGCACGGCTTTTCTGATCGCGGTGCTCCAGAGGGCCGGAATCATGACGATCGCGATCTTCTCCTGGTCGGCCCTGGCGGGAGGCCTCGCGTGGATGGGCCTGGCATTGCCGCTGGCGTGGCCTTCCCGGCGCGATCGGCGGCCGCAGCCTTCGAGCTGACGGCTCGCGTTTACTCGACGGAGGTGGCGGCGTTCATCGACGCCGTCGGGACGTCGTAGCCGTACTGCTCAAGGAAGCCCTCGATTCGCCTTGTCATGTCGGGATCGGACTGTCGCCCCGCCGCGAGTTGGGCTCGTACCAGGTCCGTCGAGCCCGCTTCGAGTTCGCAGGCGTAGGCGTCGGCAAGGCGATAAGCGACGGCGTCCTTCGGGCTCAAAAAGTAACGGTCCGTCAGAATATAAAGGCCATGGTCGGGATTGCACTGGGGCAGATAGCCGAGCGGAACGGCGGACGCCGCCCTCGCGCCCGAATCGGCCGGGCCCTCGGCGGGGGCGGCGACGAAGCCCTCCGCATGCGCCAAAGCCGCGCCGAGCGCGAGGAATGCCGCCGCCAAGATCGTGTTCTTCATCCATCCTCCTAATCGAATGCAATTCGGCGCAATCGCCTTTGCTGTTGATTTTAGCGAGGACGCGATGGAGGCCGCATGAGGCCAAAGTCCAATTCCGGCGTGGGCCCTTCGGCCCGGACGGGGCCTTGCGGTCGATTTGGTAAGATCGGTTCGTGAGGCGATTCGCGGACTTTTTAGCTTCGACGGCGTTCTTGGGCGCCGCCTGCGTGCCGGCCCCGAAGGGGACCGATTCCATGACAGCCGTGCCCGTCGTCCACGCCCATTTTGGCCATCTCGGCCTGGGCGGGGCGGAGGTCCAGAGCCTTCATTTCGACGTCCATGCCTATGGCGAAGACCACGCGCATGCCGTCTCCAACGCCGCCGAGACGGACTACACCCAGCTGATGATGGACACGAATCTCATCTCCTTTTATCAACCCTCGGGGCTCCTGGGCATCACGGACTACTCGGGCCCGGCCGAATATCACGAGAAGACGAGGGTGCCCGAATGGTCGGGCGGCGTCTGCGTCGGCGACGCCGTCTATGTCTACGACGGCCCGGGGCTCTGGCCTACCTTGGCGCATGAGCTGACCCATGTCGTCTTCTATGAATACATGGCCGATCTGGCTTTCAATCCCGATTTCCGCTGGGTCAACGAGGGCCTCGCGACCTATGAGGAGTGCAAGGCGGCCGGAGCGCAGGAAGGCGTCGCCTTCGTGGATATTTTCGCCCCGCTGCGCGGCGTCTTGCGGCAGCATCCTCTTTCGATCCACGATCTCGTCAAGCTCGTCCCGGCCCAGGTCGACAAGGACTACACCGTGAGCCTTTGGTACGCGCAAGCCGAGGCCCTCGTTCAATATATGATCGAGAAGGGGGGGACGTTGGGCTTCTACCAATTTCTCAAGGCGTTGAAATCCGGAAAAACCCTCGACCAGGCCGTCGCCCTGGCTTTCCCGAACAGAGGCTGGTCGAGCCTCGGCGACCTCGACGGAGCATGGCGGGCGACGCAACGGTAAGGACGCCCCGGGGGGCCCCGGAGAGGGAAATCGAGACGGCTTTTCCCGTCCGAGGGCTCCATTGCGCCAGCTGCGTGACCCGGATCGAGGGGGCGCTGGGAGAGCTTCCGGGGGTGTCGGCCGTGAGGGCCGACCTCGCGACGGGGATCGTGCGCATCCGCCATCGCCCCGAGCGCGATCCGGAGTTTTTCAGGAAAATCCTCGAGGAGGCGGGCTACGAGGTCCTGCCCGGGGCTCTCAACCTCGACGAGGCCGAGCGGCAGGGCTTGGCCGAGCAGAGAAAGGAAGAGCGGCGGCTTCTCCGGAAGCTGTTTTGGGCGATCGGGCTCTCCATCCCGCTCATCCTGGCGCAGGCCTTCGACCTTTCGCCCTACACGGTCGTTTTCTGGGCGGCGGCCCTCCAGCTGATCGCCGCCTGGCATTTCCACGAGGGATTCTGGAAAAGCCTCAAGAGAAAGACGGCGGACATGAACACCCTCGTGTCCCTTTCGACCTGGGCCCTCTTCGGCTACGGAATCGTCGTTTTGTTCTGGGGCGCCGATCTCCCCGCCGAGTCCCGATCGCCCCAATGGGGCGCCCTGGCCGAGCTCGTGACGATCCTGACCTTCGGCCGCTGGCTCGAGGCGCGCACGCGCGGAAGGGCGGGCGAGGCGGTGCTCAAGCTCATGCGGATGTCGCCCAAGACGGTGAGGATCTTGAAGGAAGGGGAAGAGGAGACGATCCCGCTCGAGGCCGCGCGTCCCGGCATGATCATCCGGGTCAAGCCCGGCGAGCAGATCGGCCTCGACGGAGAGGTCGTCTCGGGCGATTCCGCGGTCAACGAGTCCCTCGTCACGGGGGAAAGCGTTCCTCTCGAGAAATCCCCCGGAGCCGCCGTCTGGGGAGGAACCATGAACGGGACGGGGAGCCTCGACATCCGGGTGACGAAGCCGGGGGCCGAGTCGGCCTTGGCGAGAATCGTCCAATCCGTGCGCTCGGCCCAGCTCTCCAAGCCCCGGATTCAGCGCCTGGCCGACAGGATCGCGGGGATATTCGTTCCCGTCGTGCTGGGGATCGGCGCCGCCGCGGCCGTCGCGTGGTCCTTGTGGGGGCCGCCGCCCCAGACGCTCTACGCCCTTTCCGCCCTTTCCGCGGTGTTCGCGGTCGCCTGTCCCTGCGCCCTGGGCCTGGCGACGCCGCTCGCCGTCATCGCCGGGACGAACCGCGCGGCCCGCATGGGGATGCTGGTGCGCAACGCGGACGTCTTCGAGAAGGCGGCGGGCGTGGACGTGGTTTTATTCGACAAGACCGGCGTCCTGACGGAAGGCTCCCCCAGCGTCTCCGACGCCCAGTCCTTCGGCGTCCCCAAGAAGGAGCTTCTCAATTGGGCCCTGGCGGCGGAGAGGCGCTCCGAGCATCCCTACGCGAAGGCGATCGTCGCCTACGCGCGCGATCATGGGGCCGCGGAGCCGCCCGTCGAGTCCTTCGAGACCTTCCCGGGCCGAGGAGTCAAGGTGCTCTGCGGCGGCAGGACGATCCGCATGGGAAGCGTGGTCTGGCTTCGCGGCGAGGGAGTCTCGATCCCCGAGGACAAGATTCCGGCGGGGGCCATCGAGGGCTCCTGCGCCGCGGTCGTCGTGGGAGAGGAGCTCGCCGGCCTTTTCATCCTTCGGGACCGTCTGCGCGCGGACGCCGCCGATGCCGTCTTGAAGCTCCAGTCGATGGGCCTGGAGGTGGGCATCGTCTCGGGAGACAGGCGCGAGATCGTCAGCCGCGCCGCGGCGGAGCTCGGGATCGGGCTCGTCTACGCGGAGACCCTCCCCGAGGATAAGGCGGGGCTCGTCGCGAAGATCCAGGAGAGCGGCCGGCGGGTGGCGGTGGTCGGCGAGGGCTTCAACGACGCCCCGGCGCTTTCGCGCGCCGATTTGGGCTTCGCGCTTCTCTCGGGAACGGACGTGGCGGCCCAGTCGGCCGACGTGACGCTCGCCAAGCCCGACCTGGGCACGATCGCCCGCGCCATCGAGCTCTTGAGGCGCACGCGCCGCGCCATCGTCGAGAACCTCTTCTGGGCTTTCGCCTACAACCTGATCCTGATCCCCGTCGCGGCGGGGGCGTTGTTCCCGCGCTTCGGGATTCTTCTTCGCCCCCAGTACGCGGCGCTCGCCATGGCGGCGAGCTCGTTGTCCGTGGTCCTCAATTCGCTGAGGCTGCTGCGGGACTGACTCCCCGCCATTCTCCGGCCCCGGCGGCGGTTCCCGGCTGCGGCAGGGGCCGGGTCTCGACCCATTTCCCAGTGTTGAGATATATAAAATTTTAGTTTATAATACTCACATGGTGCGTCCTGAACAAACTGCATCGCACTCGCGGGTGGAAGTCCCGTCCGGGCAAGCGTCGGAGCACCCGGTAGCAGGCCCCGGCCAGCGTGCGGAAACCCAAAGGCTAAGCGGGGCGTCAAAAGCCTCAGGAAGTGAGGGAGCAAGGAAGCGGGCCGAACATAAAGTGAAGACTGCAGCCTCGTCAAAGTATCAGCCGAAAGGTGTTTGGGATGGCCGAGCCGCTCATGTCACGGCGAAGGCAAGAGACAGCGCGTTGGAATCCGAAGTGACGCTGGACATCCCCGGGGTAGAGGGTCACGGCACGTTACAAAGCGCGATGCGGGACAGGAGAGACCCTGTTCGGCGGCCAAGTCAGGCAAAGACCCGGCGGATAAGGCCAAAAGCCGAAACAGCCGGGAGCCGGAAGGGAGTCCGAGGGGCTCGTAGTACCGATGAAGGCGGCGAGAAACCGCTGGAGGGAAGGAGCCCTGCTTCGGTCATGGCTGGGATTGAGGGTAAGCGCGAGGGCATGTCCTCGCCCGTGACGCGGGCGAGGACCAACAACCCCGAAGAAAAAGTGCGAAAACTTCAACGCAGCCTGTGGGTGTGCGCCAAGCGGAGCAAGACACGACGTTTCCCCGCGCTGTATGACCGGATCAGCAGGAGCGACGTCCTGCGGGAAGCGTGGAAACGGGTCAGGAAAAACGGCGGGGCCGCCGGGGTTGATGAACAGACCTTGGCGTCCATCGAAGAGAGCGGCGAGGCGGAGTTCCTGGAGGATATCCAGGCCAAGCTGCGAACAGGCCGATATCGTCCGAGTCCGGTGAAACGGCGATACATCGAGAAGGGAGACGGCAAGCAGCGGCCGTTGGGCATACCGACGGTGCGGGACCGAGTGGCGCAGATGGCGGCGAAGCTGGTCGTCGAGCCGATCTTTGAGGCGGATTTCATGCCGTGCAGCTACGGCTTCCGCCCGAAACGGAACGCGACGCAAGCTCTGGAGGCCATACGGATGGCCGGCAACGAGGGCCGCAACTTCGTGCTGGACGCCGACATTCGGGCGTATTTCGACAGTATAGACCGGAAGGTCTTGATGCTTCTAGTCGAAAGGCGCATTTCGGACCGCAGGGTGCTCAAGCTAATCCGTAAGTGGTTGAAGGCCGGGGTGATGGAGGACGGGACGGTGAGAGAGAGCCTGGCAGGAACGCCGCAAGGTGGAGTCATCTCGCCGCTCTTGGCCAACATCTACCTGCACGTTCTTGACTGCGCGTGGAATCAGGATTTCAAGCAGCTTGGGGTTCTGGTGCGCTACGCGGACGACTTTGTGGTGATGTGCAGGACAGAGTCGCAGGCCAAGGAGGCGCGCAGGCAAGTCGAAAGAATCATGGCAAGCCTGGGACTCAACCTGCATCCGGATAAGACGCGGCTGGTGGACTTGCGACGCGGCAAGGAGGGCTTCATCTTTCTGGGGCACACGGTACGCAAGCACAGAAGCATTCAGCGCAATCCGCGCTGGCACTTCATGCAGCGGTGGCCGTCGCCTAAGGCGATGAAGAGCATCCAAAACCGGGTTCACGAGTTGACCGGCGTGCGAGGAAACGGGGCGAAGAGCGTCCACGAAGTTATCGCGAAGCTCAACCCCGTGCTGCGAGGATGGAGCAACTACTTCCGAAGCGGCAACGCGGACCGGGAGTTCAACGAACTGGACAGCTACGTCTATCGCCGAGTTACGAACTGGATCAACCGACGCGGCGGGCAACGAAGCCGATTCCGGCTCGACAAGTGGCCATCCAAACGTCTCTATGCGATCGGCCTATGCCGAACACAAGGGAGAGTGTCCTACCCCGCGCAAGCCGCACCCGTAAGACCGTCGTTAAGCCGTGTGCGGGAAATCCGCACGCACGGTTTGAAAGGGGGATTTGGAATCGGGCTGAATTAGCCCGCGCCAATTTCTACCAATGGCAGAGACCGACGCCCGGGAGACCCAGCCGCCCGTCGAACTGCCTCTCGCGGCCATCCACGATCGGTTCATCGCCTACGTCCTTGACTTTCTCCCCTTCGCGGCCGGGTTCATCCTGACCCTGCTCGTCAAGACCCAGCGAATCGGCTTCGCGGTGATTCCCTTCGATTTCGTGGGCCGCGCGGCGCTCGCGTGGATCGGGCTTTATTTCCTTTACCAAGTCGCCGGGAATTGGACGGGCGCCACGGTGGGAAAGAGCTTGTTGGGCTTGCGCGTCGTGACGGTCGACGGGACGAAGCTCAGCTTCGGCCGCGCCTTCGCGCGCGCCGTCATGTATCTCGTCGGCACCCCTTTTTTCAATTATGGGTTCGTGATCGCGCTCTTTCATCCCTCCTCTCGCGCCCTGCACGACCTCGCCGCGGGGACCGTCGTCGTCTCCCTGCGGCGCCGGAGCCCGGCCGCCACGCTGCTTATGTTCCTGGCCGCGATGGCGCTTTTGATCGGCCTCGTCTCCGCGGCGATGCGCTCCTCGACGAGGCTCGCCACGCGGCGCGACGTGGTGATCCTGGCCCAAGCCCGCGACTCTCTCTTGGTCCTCGCGCGGATCGAGGAGCTCGAGAAAAGAACGACGGGGGCGTATACCGGCTCCTTGGAAGAGCTCGCGCGGGCGAGCGGCGACGTGTCGGAGTTCCGGCATGCTCTTTCCATCATTTTCATGCCGGAGCTTTTTCAGATAGAGGCGGGGAGCCTGGGCTACCGCATCTCGGCCACGGCGCGCGACTCGCACCACACCCGTCTCACCGTCGCCGGCCCTCCGCCCAAGGTTTTGGCGCCTTATTGAGCCGGCGCCATGGCCCCATCAAGGGGCCGTAGGGACGGTTCTTCCGAAACGGATGAGAGCCCAGGGGCCGAAGAGATCGACCTTGGGGGCGGCTTCGCGATCGGCCCTCGCGAGAAGTCCCGCCACATCGCGGGACTTCATGACGAGGCAGAGCGGCGCGCGCCTTTTCAGGGCCTCTTGGACATCCGCGTCGCTCCCGAATCGGTCCGCGTTATCCGGGAAGCGCTTGGCGTAGTGAAGCTCCTCGACCCAGTCAATCATGCGATCGACCGGGCGGCCCATGTAAAACGGCAGGCCGTGGAGGTAGGTTTTGTAGCCCCAGACCGGTCGGCTCCGGCACTCCCGGCGCGCCGCGAATCCGATCTCCCGCGCGCTTAAGATCGATCCTTCATAGCCAAGCCCTGAAAAGACGAGAAAACCCGCCGCGAGCCCCGAGAGAGCCGCGACGGGGACGAAGCATCGAAGTCCGTCCAGCAGCAGGGCGAGGCCCAAGAGCGCCAAGGCGCCCTGGGCGGCGTGGAGGGCCGTCGCGCTCTCGATCACGGGGACGCCATGCGGCATCGCGCCCCCGACGTTCGCGAGCATCCAAGGCGCGGCCAGGGCGGCCGACATCAGAACGCAGCCCAGCAGACGCGAAATCCAAACGGCCCACCGGGAAGATCCCGCGCGCCAGGACCAGGCGGCGAGAAGCGCCAACTCGGGCATGACGGGAAGGACGTAGGTCACGAGTTTGGAGTGGGAAGGCGTGAAGAAGGCCACCACCAGAAGGACCCACAAAAGGAGCGTCGGCGCCTTGAAATCCCCCTTCCATTCGCCCGCGGCGCGCGCCGCTCCCGAAGCCGCGGCGCCCGTCCAGGGAAGGGCCAAGAAAGGGAGAAGCGCGGGATAGAAATACCAGGGCTGGCCGCGGTGGTATTTTGCCGTCAGGTAGCGCTGAAACTGCTGTTCGATGAAGAAAAAATGCAGGAATCCGGGGCGCCTGTTCTCGACCAGGATCAGCCAGGGAAGAGCGACGGCGGCTCCGGCGGCGATTCCAAGGGGGTCGAGCAAACGCTTGAGGCCCGGCCTCGTCCGCGGATAGAGAAGGGCGGCCGCCAGGACCCAGGTTCCCGGGAAGACGAAGCCGATGAGCCCCTTGCATAAAAAGGAAAGTCCCGCGAAGACCCAGGCGAGGATGGCGGCGCCCCTCCGGCCGGAGCCCTCGGCGAGCTTGAAGATCGCGCAGCAGGCGACGAGAAGGCAGACGGTGAGCGGGATGTCGGGCGTCAGATAGCGGCCGAGGAAGAAGTAAAAGCCCGTCGAGGCCAGCATGACCGCGGCCGCGAGAGCGGTCTGGAGATCAAAAAGGAAGGCCCCGAGCCAGGCGGTCGCGAGGATTCCAGCCAAGGCCAAGACGGCCCAGGGGAGCCGGGCGCTCGTCTCCGTGACGCCCAAGAGCTTGTAGGAGAGGGCGGGGAGCCAGTAAATGAGAGGCGGCTTTTCGACGTAGGGGAGGCCGTTAAGATGGGGAACGACCCAATCGCCTCCCGCCGCCATCTCGCGCGGGACCTCGGCATAGCGGGCGTCGTCCACCTCGATGAGAGGCCCCCCCAGCTTCCAAAAAGGAGCTGTCAGCGAGAGCGCAAACAACGTCCAGAGCCAAACCGGCGGTCTTTTGGAGTTCAAACCGTGAGGACGACTTTGCCGAAGTGGGCCTTTTGGGCGAGGTAGCGGTGGGCGTCGGCCGCTTGCGAGAGGGGGAAGGTGCTGTCGACGACGGGCTTGAGCCGGCCCTCGTTGACGAGACGGGCGACGGCCCGCATCTCCGCCTGCCCGCCCATGCGCGCGCCCATGATTTGGAGTTCCCGCGAGAAGACGTAGCGCAAATCGAGCTTCGCCTCGGGTCCCGAGGTCGCGCCGCAGGTGACGAGACGCCCTCCGGGGCGCAGACTTTTGATCGCCGACTCAAAGACCGCCGGGCCCACGTGCTCGAAGACGACGTCGGCCATGCGGCCCTGCGTGAGGCGGCGCATCTCCCGGGACAGATCCCCTTTCCCGACGAGGAGCCCGGCGTCCGCGCCGATGGTTCCCGCCTTCTCGAGCTTGGTCTGCGAGGTCGAGGCCGCGATGACGCGGGCGCCGCAGAGCTTCGCGATTTGGACGGCGGCGACCGCGACCCCGGATCCCGCGCCCATGACGAGCACGGTCTCTCCCGCGCGGAGCTTGGAGCGAGTCACCAGCATGTGCCAGGCCGTGAGAAAGGTGAGGGGAAAGGCCGCCGCCTGTTCGAAGCCGAGCGAGGGAACGATCGGCAGAAGGCAACGGGCGGCAACGAGCAATCGCTCGGCGTAGCCTCCAGGCCCTCCGTCCGCGCCGATGATGCGGAACTCGGGGCAGATGCTTTCGCGCCCCGAGGAGCAGAACTCGCAGGCGCCGCAGGATTTTCCGGGGGAGACGGCGACGCGGTCTCCAGTCTTAAAGCCCGAGACGCCGGGGCCCAGTTCCAAGATTTCGCCCGCGACGTCCGAGCCCAGGATATGAGGAAGAGTGATCTTGTAGGCGGGCAGGCCCTCGCGCACCCATAGATCGAGATGATTGATGCCGCAGGCCCGCACCCGGACGACCACTTCTCCCGGGCCCGGCTTGGGGTCCGGAAGCTCGGCCAGCTTGAGATTTTCCGGCCCGCCGGGTTTGTCGAGGGTGATGGCCTTCATAGCGGCATTTTGACAAATTTCACGGACCTCAGTCAGTCGTAAATTTCTTATAATCGGGCGTGCCAAAAGAAGCCAAGCTCGCGATCATCGGTTCCGGCGCCGCGGCCTATACGGCGGCGATCTACGGCGCGCGGGCGAATCTCGAGCCCGCGGTCTACGGCGGGACCCTCCTGGGAGGACAGCTCCTGGTCACCTCGGACGTCGAGAATTTCCCGGGCTTCCCCGAGCCCATCTTGGGCCCCGAGCTCATGGAACGCATGCAAAAGCAGGTCGAGCGGCTCGGGGTCGTGATCCTCCGGGAGAACATCGCCGCCGTCGACTTCTCCAAGCGCCCGTTTGCCCTCAAGACGGAGTCGGGAGGCTCCTTGGCGGCCCGCGCCGTGATCGTCGCGACCGGGGCCTCGGCCAAATGGCTCAATCTCGATTCCGAGAAAAGGCTCCAGGGACACGGCGTCTCGGCCTGCGCCACCTGCGACGGCTTTTTTTTCAAGGGGAAGGAGGTCGCGGTCGTGGGCGGAGGCGACACGGCGATGGAGGAAGCGCTTTTTTTGACTAATTTTGCTTCCCGGATCACCGTCGTCCACCGCCGCTCGGAACTCCGCGCTTCCAAGATCATGCAGGACCGGGCGCTCAAGAGCCCCAAGATCCGCTTCGCATGGGACTCGGCCGTGGTCGAGGTCCTGGGCGACGGGTCGGTCTCGGGCGTTCGTCTCAAGAACTTGAAGACCGGCGCCCAGAGCGATCTTCCCTGCCAGGGGCTTTTCGTCGCGATCGGCCACTCGCCCAACACGGCCTTCTTGAACGGCCAGCTGAAACTCGACGCCAAGGGCTACATCGAGACCGACGGCCGCACGCGCACCTCCGTCGAGGGCGTTTTCGCCGCGGGCGACGTCATGGACTCCCGCTACCGCCAGGCCGTCACGGCCGCCGGGACGGGCTGCATGGCCGCGATCGAAGCCGAGCGTTATTTGGCGGAGTCCGCCGCATGACGACGGCCTTGGCGCCCTGGCTCAAGGTCCGGCTGCCCGGGGGGGAGAATTTCGCCCGGATCAAGGCGGTCTCCCGCGCGCGAGGCCTTCACACGGTTTGCGAGGAGGCTCGCTGCCCCAATATCGCCGAATGTTGGGGGGCGGGGACCGCGACGTTCATGATCCTGGGGGAGGAGTGCACCCGGGGCTGCCGTTTCTGCGCGGTTTCCTCCGCGGCCAGGCCCGGGCCTCCCGACGCGTCGGAGCCGGAGAATCTCGGGCGGACTCTCGCCGGGATGAATCTGGACTACGCGGTCGTCACGACCGTCTGCCGCGACGACCTCCCCGACCAGGGCGCGGGGCACATCGCCCGCTCTATCGAGGCGGCGCGGAGGCTCTCCCCGTCGACCAAGATCGAGATCCTGGTCCAAGATTTCCGGGGGGAAGCCGGGCCCCTTCGCGCCGTGCTGGCCGCGGCGCCCGACGTCCTGTCCCACAATATCGAGACCGTCGAGCGCTTGAGTCCTCGCGTGCGCGACGCCCGCGCCGGCTACGCCCAGTCGATCGAGCTTTTGCGGCGCGCCAGGAGCATCTCGCCCGGGACTCCCACGAAATCTTCCCTGATGCTGGGCCTTGGAGAGGAGCCGGGGGAGATCGTGGAGGCTTTGAAGGATTTGCGGGCGGCGGGAGTGTCGATCGTGACGCTGGGGCAATACCTGCGGCCGACGCGCTCCCCGCGGCATTTGCCGGTCGAGCGCTATGTCGAGCCCGCGGAGTTCGGCCGCTATGAAGAAATCGCCCGGAACATGGGTTTCCAATTCGTCGCCTCGGGCCCCTTCGTGCGCAGCTCCTACCGGGCCGGCGAAGTGTTTCTCGGCGCCGGACTTCAGCCTGGCGCCCGGAGCGGCGCCGGGGCGGGGCTTTCATGAGCCTTAGGACCGTCGCCGAGTCGAGAGTCCAGCGCCTTGAAGTCTTGGGCGAAAACGGGAAAGCCGATCCGTCCGTCGATCCAAAGCTTTCGCCGGAGATCCTGCTCAAGATGTACCGGACCATGGTCGAGATCCGCGCCTTCGACGAGATCGCCTTCAAGCTGCAGCGCCAAGGGCGTCTCGGGACCTACCCGCAGATTCTCGGCCAGGAAGCGACGCAGGTCGTCCCGGCCCTCGCCCTCGAGCCCAAGGACTGGCTCGTGCCGACTTACCGCGGCCAAGGGGCCTACTTCGCGCGCGGCATGAAGCTGCGCTACTCGCTTCTCTATTGGGGCGGCGACGACCGCGGCGTCCATTTTCCGGAGGAGACCAACGACCTGATCTTCGCGATCCCCGTGGGCTCCCATCTCACGCAGGCGGCGGGCCTCGCCTGGGCCTCCAAACTCAAGAAAGACGGCGCCGCGGCTCTCGCTTATCTCGGCGACGGCGCGAGTTCGAAGGGAGACCTCCACGAGGCGCTCACTTTCGCCGGCGCCTTCAAGCTCCCCGTCATTTACCTCATCGAGAACAACCACTGGGCGATCTCGGTGCCGCGCGAGAGGCAGGCCGCCTGCGAAACCCTGGCTCAAAAGGCCTGGGGCTACGGGGTTTGCGGACTTCAGGTCGACGGCAACGACGCGCTCGCCGTATGGAGGGCGGTCTCGGAGGCTCTCGATTGCGCGCGCTCGGGCGGCGGGGCGACGCTGCTCGAGTGCGAGACCTACCGCCTGGGCCACCACACGACCGCGGACGACGCGACGCGCTACCGCCCGGCCGCCGAGGTCGAGGCCTGGAAGCGCAAGGATCCCGTTTTAAGGCTCAAGGCCTATCTTGAGGGACGCGGACTATGGGACGAACGTCGCGACGCCGATCTCAGGGCGCGCGCGCAGGAGATGATCGCCGAGGAGGTCAGGGCCTACGAGGCTTTCCCTCCGCCCAACCCCCTCGACATGTTCGCCAACAACTATGCCCGCGCCCCGTGGGCGTTGATTGAGCAGCGCGCCGAGCTTGAAAAGATTCTGCGGGAGTCGCGCGATCTCGAGGAGGTCGCGTCGCTCCCGCCGCCGGAGGGCCGGTTCCCGTGAAAACGGCCTCGGCAAACGGCGCGGCGAGGCGCGAGATGAATCTCGTCGGCGCGGTCAACGAAGGCCTGCGCCAGGCGATGGCGGAGGACCCGCGCGTCCTGGTGCTGGGAGAGGACGTGGGCGTCAATGGCGGCGTCTTCCGCGCCACCGAGGGGCTCTACAAGGAGTTCGGCCCCGACCGCGTCGTGGACACGCCCTTGGCCGAGTTGGGCATCGTCGGCGCCTCGGTGGGCCTCGCGATCAACGGCATGCGCCCGGTTTGCGAGATCCAGTTCGACGGATTCCTTCCCACGGTGATGGACCAGGTGATCTGCCACATGGGGCGCATGAGAAACCGCACCCGCGGGCGCTATTCGATCCCGATGGTCCTGCGCGCCCCGCACGGCGGGCTCGTGCACGCCCCGGAGCACCACTCGGAGTCTCCCGAGGCCTATTTCTGCCATACGCCGGGAATCAAGGTCGTCTGCCCCTCGACGCCCGAGGACGCCAAGGGGCTCATGATCGCCGCCGTCCGCGATCCGGACCCGGTCGTTTATTTCGAGCCGAAGGCGCTCTACCGCGCGGCCAAGGGGGCGGTCCCCTCGGGGCCCTACGAGACGCCGATCGGCAAGGCCCGGCTCGCCCGGGAAGGATCGGAGCTGAGCTTCGTTTCCTGGGGGGCCATGGTTTACACCTGCCTCAGGGCGGCGGAGCTTTTGGCGGAGCGCGGCGTCTCGGCCGAGGTGCTCGACCTGCGAACCTTGACGCCCGTGGACATCGAGGCCCTGCTGGGAACGGCCGAGAAGACCGGCCGGGTCGTGATCGCCCACGAGGCGCCCAACGCCGGCTCCTGGGCCGCGGAGCTGAGCTCGCTCATCCATGAGCGCGCGATGCTCAAGCTCAAGGCGCCGGTTCGCCGCGTCGGGTCCTGGGACATCCGCATGCCGCTTTTTAGGCTGGAAAAGTATTATATTCCGGACGCGCGCCGGCTCGTCCGGGCCGCTGAGGAGTCGCTGGCTTTTTAAACAAGGAGGAGGAAATGAACTTCGAATTCAAGCTGCCGGACATCGGAGAGGGGCTCACCGAGGGAGAGCTCGTCAAGTGG
>DAHVWT010000109.1 GCA_027327915.1 Elusimicrobiota bacterium | reverse complement strand
GAGCGGCGGGCGAGAGCCTTTTCGGCGATCCAGTCCTGGGTCTCGCAGGAGCAGTAATAGACGGAGAGATCGCGGGCTTTTTCATGGGCGAACATGAGGAGGCCGAGGATCATTTCCTCGCTGCCCTCGACGGGCCCCCACATGAGCTTGGAGCCGTCCTGGCCGGTTTTAGCCTGGAACTTGTACTTGGCCAACTCCTCCTGGTTTTGGGCGCAAAAAAAGAGCTCGTGGAGGATGAGATGCGGAGTGCCGGCGGCGTCCAGCTCCAGGATGAGGGAACGCATCCTTTCCTCCTTGGCCGGGATCGGCGGCACGGGCATCTCGACCGTCACGTCGCGAAAAAACCGGAGCGCCGAGCGCACGGGAGCGACGCTGAAACCGTTCGCCGCCAGGTCGACGCGCAAGCCGTCGAGGCCTTCCTCGCGCAGCACGGCCAACAGGGGCTCGGTGAGAAAGTCGCCGTTCGTGTAGAGGTCGACGCGCAGATTCCTGCCGAACCGGCGCCGCAGTGCCCGCAGGATCGCGACGGTCCTGCCCGGAAACAGGAGCGGCTCCCCGCCGCTCAGGCCCACGCTCTTGATGCCGAGCTTTTCGATGATGGCGGGAGCTTCCTCGGGGTCGTGGATCGCGCGGCCGTGCACCGCCATCCCGTCCTCTCGGGGGCGCGGGTTGAAGCAGAAAAAACAGCTGCGGTTGCACTGCCCCGTGACGACCAGGTTGCTCCCCTTTCCGTCGAGGCACGGCCCGCAGCCGGGAGGCAGACTCTTCGTGTAGAGGGTCATTCGTTCCGGCCAGCCCTTGAGATAGCGCGAAGCAAGCTTGCGCAGGAGGCTCAGCCTCTCAGACGGGCCGCCGCCCGAGCCGGGCAGGGCTTTCCCGGCGGCCAAGCCCAGGGCGTACTTCTCGTAGATGGGGGCCCTCGGCGCCGACTTTTCTTCATTCATGCGCGGGCTTCCTCATCCCTGAGCTGGGGCCTGAGCTTGAAGGAGGCTCCCAGTTCCGTCGCCAGGGCCTGGAGCCGCGGGATATCCACCCCGGGAAGATCCACCGCCGTGACGACCGCGCGGGGAAGAAGCCGCGCCGCGCTCCTGATAAATTCCGTGGCGGCGGAAAATCCTTCGCCGGCGTAAGCTGTGAGGGGCCGATGAATCTCCCGCCATTGATCGGGATCCGCCGTGTTGAGGCTGATCGAGGCCGCATCCACGAGGCCCACGAGATCAGGCACGACGTCGCGCCGATGGATCAGATTGGCGAGCCCGATGGTGTTGAGACGGATGCTTCGGATTCCGCGCGCTCTGGCCGCCCGGGCCACGGCCTTGAGTTCTTCCAGCCGGTACGTCGATTCTCCGAATCCGCAAAAAACGAGTTCCCGGTGCCGTTTGAGGTCCCCCAAGGCCTCGATGATGTCGGCGGCCGGCGGCTCTCGGCGAAGCCGCAGGTCGTGTCCGCGATAGGACCATTTCCAGGCTGACTTCACGCAGAACGAGCAGGCCACCGGGCAGCGATTTGTCAGGTTGATGTAGAGGCCGTCTTGGTGCGGATAGACGATGGAGGGGGGCATTATTTCGATCATACGGCGCCCTTGGATCGGCCGCTATGACATGCGTCATAATCACGTGCGTTGTAATCTTGAAAACTATAAAATAACAGGGTATATTCCACTTCGATACACATGGAGACGAACGGCGCGGCCAAAGCCTCTCGATGGAGTTTGGCGCCGGAGCTTTACGAGCAGGCCCTGACGCCGACCGACCGGCGGTACATGGATTTGATGGGCGGTCAGGGCGAAAATCCTTTGTCCACCGATCCCGCCAAGCCGAAGATCGTCCTCGTCGTGGGACCCTCGCCCTTCACGATGCCGCGAGGCTGGGAGTTTTTCCTCGCCTCGCCTTACGAGGGAGTCAGCTACATCGCGACGGTGCTCCACAACGCCGGATATCCCGTCCGCATCGTCGATGTCCGCTATGATCCCGATCCTCTCGAAACGGCGGCAAGGGCCGTCCTGCGCGACTGCGACGTACTCGGCATCGCGACTTACGAGGATTGCTACCCTTTCGTCGAGGGTCTGGTGGCGAGGACCAAGGAATCGCGGCCCGATCTCCCCGTCATCCTCGGGGGATCGCTCGTCACCTCCGTGCCCGACGTCTTCCTGAAGGAGACGAAGGCGGATGTCGCGGTGATCAGCGAGGGGGAGATCACCATTTTGGAGTTGATGGAGGCGTTCACGGACGGGACGTGGCGTGAGAAGCTCCCGGCGATCCGAGGCATTTGGTGGCGAGACGAGAAGGGCGAGACGCGCGCGAATCCTCCCCGCGGCCAGATGCCCCATCTCAACAGCCTGCCGAAGATGAACCTGTCCCTCTGGCCGCAGGCAAGCGCCTCCAGGGGGCTTCAACCGCAGATCATCGCCTCTCACAGCCGCGGCTGCAAGATGGACTGCTCCTTCTGCTACCGCACGACGCCTCAATTGCGGGAGAAGACCCCCGAGAAATTCGATGCGGAGCTCGCCGAACTCAC
>DAHVWT010000108.1 GCA_027327915.1 Elusimicrobiota bacterium | reverse complement strand
GCATCCCCTTTTCCTGGAGCAAGGCGCATTTGCGCAAAAACTCCCCGAAATCGGCGAATTGGGGGTGAAATGAGGCCGTGATCTTGACCCGGCTTAAATTAACCCGGGAGGCGAATTTGTCGACGTCGAAGGAAAGATTCGTGACAAAGGTCACGGTATGAAAGCTCGTCAGCATCTCGATGAACTCGTAGAATCGGGGATAGGTCGAACTCTCGCCGCCCGCGAGTTGAATGTGGCAGGAACCATATCGCTCGTGAATCCGCGACCAAACCTCGGCTAGGCGGGGGAGGCCGGGGAAGACGTTGTTCCAGCGATGATTCTCGAACCCGATGACGTTGAGCGGGCAATAGGAGCATCGGTAATTGCAGATCAAGGCCAACTCCCAATCGAAGAAAATGGGCATCTTCGGGATCGGCGGCGCCTCAGCCGCGGCCGTCGTCATGAGCCCTCCGCCTCCATGCCGGGCGGCATGCAGGCCCACAGCTTGGATTCCCGGCACTCCCGGATGAAGCGGACCGCGTCGGCGGAAAGCCCGCACACGCTTCCGAAATGGATCGGCACGCTGACCCCGGGACGAAGCGCCCTGGCCGCCGCCGTGGTCATGCTCCACTCCACGTTGTAGACGGGGTCCACGGGGAAAAAGGCGGCGTCGAGCCAACGGGGAGGAATGCAGTCCGGCACGGCGCCGCCGTCGCCGGCGTGATAAATCCAGCGCCCCTCCCATCGCAGCATGTAGCCGACCCATCTCTTGGATTTGGGATGCTGGGGCTTGGTCGTGGAATAGGCCGGCAAAGCCGCGATCTGGAGACCGCCCCAGCACGCCGTCTTTCCGGGCGCCGCGACGATGCGCTCTCCGGGCCCGGGAGGCATCTTGGCCAACGCGTCCTCGGGGGCCATGATGACGGTCTCTTTCTTGAGAATGCGGGCCACGTCCCGCGGCGAGCAATGGTCGTAATGGGGGTGGGTGATCAGGACGAGATCGGCCTTGGGGAGCCCCGCGCGAAGATTGAAGGGGTCGATGTAGACGGTCCGGGAGCCTTCCAGAAGGAGGCCCGCGTGCCCCAACCAATGGATGCCGCGCAAGAGATCGGCTGAGTCCCCGCGAGAAGAGCCCTCGCCAAGGCGGGCGATCGCCTCAAGCGGGCTCACAAACGGCCTCCATCGCCCTGACCCGCTCCGAGACATAGGCGTTGCCGCGATCCAAATCCAGGTATTTCCGGTAATGCTTGAGGGCTTCCCGCGGCTCGTTGAGAAACGCGTGGTATTCTCCCAGCTTGAACTCGATGTGGGCGCCGACGGGCATGTTGAGGCAGGTGATCACGTTCGCGCCGGCGGCGTAAGCCTCTCGAATGAACCGCTCGTACCGTTCAAGGCGCGCGGGGTAGTCATTGAGCCCGTCGCGGGATTTCCAAAAATGTTCGTGTTGCCCCCCCGCGACCCCCCAGGCTTCGGGGTCGAGGCCGAGCCGGCCCTCCAGGTGCGTCATGGTGAAGCTGGGGTAAACGTGGTGTATATAAGGGTGCATCTCCTTGACGAATTCGATCGTCTTCTCGAAGTCCTCCTCGGTCTCCCCGGGATGGCCGAACATGAAGTTGCCCCGGACCTTGATCCCCGCCCGGTCGATGTTCTTGAGCACCTCCTTCATCTGCGCGACCGTCTGCCCCTTGTCCATCGAGTCGAGGACCTTCTGGGATCCGGATTCAAGCCCGATGATCAGCCAGCGGCATCCCGCCGCGTGGAGCTTGCGGCAGAATTCGTGGCTCATCTCCGGCCGTATGACGGCGTTGGCCTCGCGCCAGAGAAATTGCGGCCGTGAGTCGCCGATGACGAGATCGCAGAGATCGGAGAGCGCCTTCATGTCCCCGTTGATGAGGAGGTCGTAGAACTTGATCTCGCTGCGGCCGGGGCGCAAATCGCCGCGGACGGATCGTTGGTGCGAAATCTCCTCGTAGATCCGGCGCCCGCTCATCCGGCGGAAGCCCTTCCAGGCCGTCCGATGCCCGCAAAAAGAACAGCGCCTCACGCAACCGCGGCTGGCCATGATGATCAGGTCATCCGACAACCCCACGACGCCCCGGCGGTCCACCTCCGGATCGCCGACCTTGGGGTAGAGCGAGAGATCGAGGACGGACCAGTCCGCCGGAGGGATCCGGTTGAGATCGACATAGGCCCTCTCGCCGCCGAAAAAGGCTCGGCCGTCCTTTTCCCGCCAGAGCGCCCCCGGACAACCGGCGACGCCCCTCCCCTCCCCGTGGCGCATGACGATCTCAAGAAGGGCCTCCTCGCCGTCCCCCACCACGGCCGCGTCCACCCCGGCCGCCCACAGCTCGGCAAGGCCTCCGGCGTCGGGGCGCCGGCCGTTGACCGCGAAAAACTCCCCTCCAAAAACCACCAGGGCGTCCGGCCGGGCCTCCTTGATCCAGCGCGTCAGGATGAGGCTCGACGGGATCGACGGCCCCGTCACCGGAAAGCAAACCACGGGCCGATCCGCCGCCGAGACGCGATCGAGCACCCGGCTCTCGATCCAGGATCGATTCGCGCCCAGCACGCGTTCGGGGACGGC
>DAHVWT010000107.1 GCA_027327915.1 Elusimicrobiota bacterium | reverse complement strand
CGCGCAGCGCCGCCGCATGCATCACCAGCATGCCGGCGCCCATCAGCAGCAGCCCCCACGCGAACTTCGCCGGCGAGGACAGATCGCGGCCACTGCGTCCGAGCCGCACCCACAACGCCGCGAACACCGGCGCCAGCGCGATGAAAGTCCATCCGACTCCCCACGCCAAGGGCGCCCGCCTCGATAACAACGCCCAAAGACCGAGACCGGCGAAGGCCGCCAAAGCGATCCAAGAGAGCCACACACCCGGCGTCCTCCAGGAGCGCGCGAGCGGCGCAAGCCTGTCCGCCTCGAGCCCGTAGGGAAGGAACATCAGCCGCCAATACTCCCCGAAGACCTCCGACATGGACAGCGCCCGCCCCACGGAGTCCCGATAGACCGCCGCCCACTGCGGGCGGGAGGGCGGGTAGGCCGTGGCCTGCGGCACGGGGACGTCCTCCGGGCGCGGCGGCGAGGGGTGAGACCTGGCGACGGAGACGGACGCCGGCCACAAGCCACGGAGGCCGGCGCCGTAGTCCGCGCGGGGAAACCGGTAGGCGAGATACGCTCCGGCGACGGCCGCGTAGACAACGACGGCCGTGGCCCGCAATCGGGCGCTTCGCATTCTCCGCCAGATCGTTCCATCGGCCAAAAGCGCCAACGCGGGCATCGTGATCGCCATCTCCTTGGAAAGCAGTCCCAGGAGATAACAGGCGGCCGAAGCGAAGAGCCAGCCCGCCTTCGCCGGGCGCTTGAGCCGGCCTTCGCAGCGGCGATAAGCCAGGAGACCCAGGAAGAGAAAGAAGCACGCCAAAAGATCGCTACGGAAGGTGATCACGTCCACGGACTCCGTATGGATGGGATGAAGGGCAAAGAGCAAGGCGGAAAAGAGAGCCGCCGGAGGAGCAAGAAAGCTTTGCGCCAGGGAGTAGGCCAGAAGGGAATCGCCGACGTGGAGCGAGACGTTCGTCAGATGATAGCCTCCGGGCCTTAGCCCCCAGAGATTATGGTCGGCGATCAAAGACAGCAGAAGCGCCGGCCTCGCGGCGCCCGGAACGTGACGGCCTCGGGAGTACGAAGCCGGCAAGAAAGAGAGCGCGACGGCGGAAGGCTGGGATAGGGCGGGGTTATTCTCGACGAGGAGGTGGTCGTCCCAGACGAAGCCGTTATGCAGGGAATTCGCGTAGGCCAAGAAAGCCGCAGCCGCCACCGCGGCCGGGCGCCAGATGTTTTTCAAGGGGTTGGGGGTCGGCGGAGGCGTTTGACCCACCCTATTGGTCTATCGAATCAGGCCGTAGTGAGCCTTAAGCCGCACTTCGTGGGATTTGATCCAGCGCTCATGTTCCAGAAATATCTTCTGCCAGCGCTTTTCCGATGAGCGACGGAGTTCCTTGACCTCGCGCAGAGTCTCCTCGACCGCGCGCAGCCGCTCCCCTTGTCCGCGGTTCATCTCCTTGAGCTCGCGCATCTGCTCCTCGTGCCCCCGCTTACATTCCTCATGCCCACGCTTCCATTCCTCGTGCCCACGCTTCCATTCCTCATGTCCGCGATTCATTTCCTGAAGTTCCCGGATCATCCCCGCGTGCCCGCGATTCGTTTCCTGGATCTCGCGGATCATCACCTCATGCCCGCGGCTCATATCCGCGATCTCCTTGATGAGCCTTCCCGTCTCGTCCATCCTCTTGCGTCCTCCTCGCACCATATTCGCAGTATAGCAGGCGCTCGAGCGTCCCGCCATATATATAACGGTTCGACCCCCTAAAAAGTTCCCAGCCGTCGCTTTCTATTTCCCAAGCCGGCTCTTCAGGAGGCCGATCTCCTCCTTGAGCCCCTTGAGCTCGCTCTTGAGCTCGGAGACCTGGGCCTCGGTCCCGGCGTCGCCGCGCTCGGCGTGGACGAAGCAGAGCACCTTGCCTTCCTCCGTGCCCTGCCCCTCGAAGCTTTCAAGCGCCACCCCCACGATGGGGCCCGGGGCCGTCGCCTTCATGGCGTAGCCGGGCTTCGAGCTCGAGGTGAGGTAGTCCCCGACCTTGACCGGGCCGTTCTCCGTCGTGACCTTGACCGGCACGCGGCCCGCGAGCACGAGGGGCTTGCCGGGATATTCCTTGTCGATATCCATGACGTGCGCCTTGATGAGAAAGCTGCTCGTGCCGTCGGACACGACGCCCAACACCCCCGCCTCATAAGGCCTGTCCGCCTTCATGATGCGGACGCGCTCTCCCCCGGGGCCGGGGGTCTCGGTCTGCTCGGGGTCGGCGACGACGACGTCCCCGGCCTCGACGTCCGGGCGCGCCTGAATGTATTCGGCAAGGTCGGGAGTGCTGGTGGTCGTAAAGCCCGCCGCCTTGATATTGCCGACGTTCGAACCGTTATTGACGATGGAGGCGAGGCGCGTGCCTCCCGCGGCGCCGTGGTAGAAAACGTATTCATCGGCGCCGCTTCCCGCGGTTCCCAAGTTAGCCAAGTAAAGCGCCGCGTTGGGCGAGGTCACGGTCGGTATTTGCGAGCCCGCGAGAACCGCCGATCCGGAGGTATTGACTTGGTAGCTCGTCCCATTGGCGAAATAAATCGTGCCGGCCACCTTCACGTTCCCCGAGCCGTCGTC
>DAHVWT010000106.1 GCA_027327915.1 Elusimicrobiota bacterium | reverse complement strand
CCTGAAATGGCTGGGGCCGGCCATCACGAAGATCGCGGCGTAGCACAGACGTCCCAAAAGCGCGAAGTATCTCATGCTTGTTCCTCCTTGTCGACGTTAGCCGATGATCATATAAAATCCCAATCCCTCAAGTCCCGGCGGCGAAATCGGGCTCGGGGCCGTCGGGGAGCCCCCCTGCGCGTCCGGCAGGACCTTGTAGAAGACGGGCAACGTGCCCCGCCCAATGAAAGAATTATAGAATTCCGCTGAAAAACCCAGCGCCCTCCCGACTACAGCGCCCTGGAGAAAAACATGATCACCCGTATACGGATTAAAAATTTCAAGCGCTTCGACGACGTCGACATCGAGCTGGGCTCGACGGTCGTGCTCATCGGGCCCAATAACGCGGGCAAGACCACCTTGCTCCAAGCCCTCGCCTTGTGGGATATCGGATTGAGGCGCTGGAACGAAAAACACAAGGAACGCGGCTCGCCTGAAAAGCGGCCAGGCGTCACCATCAATCGCAACGACCTCATTTCCATTCCCGTCCCGGATGCCAACTTGCTTTGGCGCGACCTCCATGTCCGCGGGCGCGAAATCCTCGGAGGCAAGAATGGAACCAAGAACATCCGAATCGACATCATTGTGGATGGGATCACGGAAGGGAAAAATTGGTCCTGTGGTTTTGAATTCGACTACGCCAATGCCGAATCTTTCTTTTGCCGGCCGCTGCGCCTTTTAGAAGGGTCTGACCCCAAGCGCATGCCCGTGCCCCCTCATCTGGGCGATCTGCGCCTGGCCTTTCTCCCGCCCATGTCCGGCTTGGCGGGAGTCGAGCCCAAATGGGAACCCGGGCGCATCGACGTGCTCCTGGGAGAGGGCCAGACCGCGCAGGTTTTGCGCAACTTGTGCTTCAATATTTTCGGGCGATCAACCGAGAAGTGGGAGGATCTCAAGAAGCACATCACGAATTTGTTCGGCGTGGAGCTTCTGGCGCCGGAATTCATCAAGGTGCGCGGCGAGATCAGCATGGCGTACAAGGAAGCTTCCGGCGTCGAGCTTGATTTATCATCGTCGGGGCGGGGCCTCCAGCAGACCTTGCTGCTCCTAGCCTATCTCTACTCCAATCCCAAAAGCATTCTTCTCTTGGATGAGCCGGATGCGCATCTGGAGGTTCTGCGGCAGCGGCAGATATACCAGCTCCTGACTGACGTCGCTCAAAAACAAGGATCCCAGTTGATCGCCGCCAGCCACTCGGAGGTCATCCTCAACGAAGCGGGGGGCCGGGACATGGTGATCGCCTTCGTCGGCAAGCCCCATCGCATTGATGGCCGCGGAAGCCAAGTATTGAAGGCCCTGACGGAAATAGGCTTCGACCAATATTACCTGGCAGAGCAAACAGGCTGGGTGCTCTATCTGGAAGGCTCTTCTGATTTAGCCATCCTGCAAGCCTTCGCCCAAAAACTCAACCACGCGGCCGCCCTCTACCTAGAGCGTCCCTTCGTCCATTACACCACCAATCTCCCAAGCAAGGCTCGCGCGCATTTTTTCGGTCTACGAGAAGCCAATCAGGATTTGGTCGGGATCGCCCTATTCGACAGAATCGAGACCCCGCTCCAAGGAGAGCGCGGGCTTAAGGAAATGATGTGGGGGCGGCGAGAAATCGAGAATTACCTCTGCAGGGAGGACACTCTCCTGGCCTATGCCCGCCACGATCAGCCGCAAGACGATCTCTTTGGCTATGCCGAGGCAACGAGAAGGGAAGCCGCCATGCGGGAGGCGATCTCGGAAGTCACCGCCGCTCTTAGGACGTTGGGAAGAGACCCCTGGTCCGCCGAGCTAAAGGCCAGCGATGAATTTCTTCACCCCCTGTTCGATCGTTTCTTCAAGAAACTCGGTCTGGAAAATCTTTTGCGCAAGTCCGGTTATCACGTTCTGGCCGGCTTGGTCCCAGCGGAGAAAATCGATCCCGAAGTTTCCGAAAAGCTGACGGCGATCGCCGAGATCGCTCGGAAGGCGAAGAACCCGGTCTGAAAATACGGGCCCCTCAAGTCCCGCCGGCGAAATCGGGCTCGGGGCCGTCGGGGAGCAGGACGACGGGATACTCGAGCTGCCCGTCGAAATACCACTCATACCAGTCCCATCCCCCCTGCGCGTCCGGCAGGACCTTGTAGAAGACGGGCTTACAGAGGCCGTTGGCGCCGCAAGCCCGCTCGTGCGGATGCCGCAGCTCCGGCGTCCCCGTTTCGCCCCCGACGAGCTCGAGCGACTCATCCGCCGGGCCCGAGAAAGCCCTGACCACCGGGCGGCCGAGGCTCCCAGGCTCCTCCGCCCGGGCGGCGGCCGAGCCTTCCAGGAAAAAGACGACTCCCGCGGGGCGCGGCGAAAAGCGCCGCCCCGGGACCGCGAGCCGGGGCGGACTCTCGTGAAAGACGAGACCGCGCACGATCCGAGGCCCCAGGACGAAGAAGAGATCGAGCCCGGGGGCGACTTCGGGGTAGAGCAGAAGCCCGCCGCGGCCCTCCGGGGATCGGCCCCGCCGTTCAAGACGCGGGCGCGCGGTTGAGGGATCGGGAAAGGCGAGCGCCGCGAAGGCGAAGGGAGGCCCCGCGCGCCCCTGCGGCGAGACGGCGTAGGCGCCCAAGGCCGCCGGGAAAAAGTAGCGCGACCCGTCCGC
>DAHVWT010000105.1 GCA_027327915.1 Elusimicrobiota bacterium | reverse complement strand
CTCGAAGAGCCCCGGGACCCAGAGCGGCATGTCGACATGGTAGACAAAAGCCCAGGACTTCAAGGGCGCCGCGGCGACGAGGGACTTCAAGGCGGCCAGCGGCGAGGAATCGGGATCCTCCGGAACCCAGACAATCTCCCGGTGGATATCCAAAACGCGCTCGCGCCATGCCTCCTGGATCGTGACCGCGATCGACGAGGGCTTGAAAAGAGCCAGCAGAAACTCCATCTGGCGCTCAAGAAGCCCCCGGCCATCGACGAGCCGCCACGCCTTGGGCCCTCCGGCGCGACGGCCGTTTCCGGCGGCGAGGAGATAGACTTGTTCAGACAGCATCGCCGACGGCTTCTTCCAGATGGAGATGCGGGCTGGCGGCCGCGGCCGGGCGATCCTGGAGCCCCCATTCCTTGAGAAGCTCCGCCGCGGCGGAGACGGCGATCACCTTGGGATCCTTGCTCGTGAGCGGAATCCCCATGGGGCAATGCATCCGCTCCTCCCAGAGCCGGAGAAGCTCCTCCCCGTCGGGCCGGGACTTGAGCCGCGCCCGGAAGACGTCGGCCTTGTGCTCGGAGCCGATGAGCCCCAGATAGCCCAGGGGCCGGCCCAGAAGATGCGTGGCGAGGGCGAAATCCAGGTCGTGGCTGTGCGTGAAGATGCAGGCCGCGTCGTCGGGCCCCCAGGAGCGGGCGCGCGCGTATTCCAGCGGGTCCCGGACTCGGAGCGCGACGTCCTCGGGGAAGGCATGGCGATCGGCCCATTCGGGCCGGGCGTCGACGACGGCGACGGAAAACGGCATGCGCGAGAAGACCTGCGCCGCGGCCCTTCCCACATGCCCCGCGCCGAAAAGGACGAGGGTCCTCGCCGCGCGGAGGGGCTCGTAGAACACCTGGGCGCGGCCGCCGCAGCATTGGCCCATCTCCTTGCAAAGGACGTATTCCTTGAGCTCGGGGCCGGCTTCCGGAGAGGCCAAGAGGGCTCGGGCGTGCTCGAGGACCCGGCGCTCGAGCTCCCCGCCGCCCAGGCTCCCCGCGAAGCCCTCCGGCGACACCCACATCTTGGCGCCCGGCGCCTGGGGCGCGGAGCCCACGACCTTGACGAGGGTGCAAAGGACGGCCGGCCGCGGCAGCTCCGCGTAGGCCGTCGGGAGAGGGCGGGAATCGGCCATGTCTCAGTACGTTTCCCGTCCTGGGAAGCGCCGCCATTCCTCGAAGAGGCTCCGGCATTCGCCGCGCAGGACCCCGGGGCGGATGCGGATCGGGCTTTTCCCGAGCCGCTTCAAGGCGCCGTTGGAGATCGTCATCTCGTTGAAGCCCAACTTCTTCGCGTCGGCGATGCTCGTGCCGAAAAAGATGCGGCCGATCCGGGCCCAGTTGATGGCGGCGAAGCACATGACGCAGGGCTCGGTCGTGGAATAGAGATCGCAGCCGGCAAGCTCGTGGGTCTTGAGCCGCCTGGAAGCCTCCTCGATGGCGCAGATCTCGGCGTGCCGCGTCGCTTGCCGCGCCTCAAGCACGCGGTTGTGCGCGACGGCGAGCACCCGGCCTCCCTTGACGATGCAGGCACCGAAGGGCCCGCCCCGGCCCCGCCGAAAGCCCTTCCGGGCGGCGTCGATCGCCAAGCGCATATAGCGGGCCGGCGCGCCGGGGACCCGGCCGTTGGGATCATTTCTCGTCGAGATCATGGCGGCGCTTGAGCGCCGGAAATTTTATCAAATGCGGCGCGCTTGCGAGACGGGAAGGAGCCTCTCGCCCGCCCCTCAACGGCGCGGGGCTTGGGCCGCATCCCGGCCGGAAAAAGCGCCCGGGGCAGCCTCCCCCCACGGCCCCGATGGCTCGCGGATGGCATGAAGGCCGCCGTCCCGGGGGAGTTTTCCCCTCTCGGAATATCGCTGAACGGGTCCAGCGAACGGCGTAACGGGGTGCTGTCACGGGGTCTGGAACGGGGTCTGGAACGGCCCAAAACTCGAAATGAACGGGCCGTAACGGCTGAAACTCAACCAGAACGGGTCGTAACGGGGTCGAACGGGGTAAATCGGCGCCTGGCACCGGTTATCCACGCCCCCGCGCGGGAGCGAACCTGATGACGGTCAGCGGGAAACGGAAGAGGACCTTTTCGAGGATCGAGGTTCTTGTCTCCATGGCTTTGGGGCAAGGCTCGTGCCAGTTCTTAGACCATCTCTCGAGAGGAGCGACTGCACGCTGGGCTTTCCTATCCTTCTCGAAGAGAAACCCAACTTTTTCCCGGTCGAATTCGAGCGGCCCTTTGGATTTCAAGTCTTGCGCTTGAAATAGCAATGGACAGATCCGAATTTTTGAAGGTATTTGCAGGAATATTCGCTTGTCGAGCGCCCGAGAGGGGCCCCCTGCAACGCCCACCGCTCGCAAAGCTCAAGAGCGGTCTCTCTCAAGAGACAGTCAAAGAACTCCGCGTGGTTTATTAGGCGTTGAGGCCCATGGCACTGTACGCGGTAAACGACCACCGTCCTATAGACGGTCAGGCATATTAAAGTTTTTGGCTCATGACAGATTTTTGTGAAGGTGTCTGGCCAAAAACGAAGCATCGAGTAGGGTATACTCCCGGCGTTCATCGCCAAATGGACGTCGGGGAGGCCCCACTCGATGCGTCTTCATTGTCTCAGAAAATTGCTCGGATTTCCAGGGTATTGCGTTGCCAAGCTGGCGATC
>DAHVWT010000104.1 GCA_027327915.1 Elusimicrobiota bacterium | reverse complement strand
CGCGTCAAAAGATTGCCGATTTTCCTATTGGCGAAACAAGAAAGGTGAGGAAGTCGACTTGGTCGTTGAAAAATCCGCCAAGCGCCTCGCTATTGAAATCAAGGCTACGGCCAAGCCGCGCGAATCGGATTTCTCGGGACTTGTCTCTTTCCGGAGAGATGAAAAAAGCGACGCGGCTTATCTGGTCTGCCAAGTGGAAAGGCCCCAGAAATTCCCGCACGGAACGGCCGTTCCGTGGCAAATGCTGGGCGAAATACTGAGCCTGTCTCCTACCTCCCGCGCGGCGATCCCTGGCCCGCCGCGACCCGGCAAATGAACGTGAAAGTCGCGGAAAGCCGTGCTATAATATCGTTTTCCAGCCTATGATCGACCGACGGCAAGCCATCGCTCCCCCCGTCGGCGCCGAGCCGAAAAAACCGCCGATCCCATGACTCCCTTGACGATGATCCCGGAACATTCGCCCGCGGCTCGTCCCTCGGCCCCCCGGACGCGAAGGCCCAAGACGGGGCTGACCGTCGTCATGCCGGCCCTCAACGAGGAGGACAACATCGCCGCGGCGGTCGAAAGCTGCCTGGCGGGATTCGCGGAGTTCGGCATCGAGGGCGAGATCGTGGCTATCGACGACGGGAGCTCGGACCGGACGGGCTCGATCCTCGCGGAGCTGGCGCGCCGGGACTCCCGCGTGCGGGTCCTGACCCACCCCGCTCCCCGCGGCATCGGCGCCTCCTTCTGGGACGGGATCGAGGCGGCCGCGAGCCCGGCCGTCGTCATGCTCCCCGGCGACAACGAGAACGACCCCGCCGAGATTTTCCGCTACCTGGGCCTCCTCGACCACGTCGACATCGTCGTCCCCTTCGTCTTCAACCGGGCCGCGCGCTCCCCGTGGCGCGTCCTGCTTTCAAGACTCTTTCGCTTCATCGTCAACGCGAGCTTCGGGACCCATTTCAACTACACCAACGGCACCTGCCTCTACCGCCGCTCGATCTTGAAGGATCTGGGCTCGCGCGAGCCGGGCTTTTTCTATCAAACCGACATCCTCGTGCGCCTGGCCCGGCGCGGCTATCTCTTCGCCGAGGTCCCCTATCGTCTCGGGGGCCGGCACGCGGGCCGGGCGAAGGCCGTCTCCTGGGCCTCCCTCAAGCAGGTCGTCCGCGGCTACGCGCGGCTCTTGGGGGACCTGCGCCTGGCGGCCCCGAAGGAGGCTTTCGCCGCCTATCCCCCCGACTCGGCGACGCTGTCGCGCCGGGGGCCCGATCGCCGCGCGGAGACCGCCTGATGTCCGCCTCCTCCCTGTCGCAAGAGCACACGAAGCTCATCCTGGACGGCACGAAGATCGCCTGGCACCAGGACCGCATCAAGGCCTGGGAGCGGGGCGAGCGCATCGCCCCCGTCACGATCGACATGGCCTTGACGCGGGCCTGCAACTACGGCTGCCACTACTGCTACGCCATGATGCAGGAAAACGAGCGGCATCCCATCACCCGGGAGGTGATGATGGATTTCCTCGAGGACTGCGCGGAGCTGGGCGTCAAGGCGATCAGCTTCGTCTCGGACGGCGAGAGCACGATCTCCCCCGCCTTCGTCGACAGCGTCGTGCGCGGAAGCGAGCTGGGCCTTTCGATGGCCGTGGGCTCCAACGCCTATGTCTTGAACGAGCACAAGCTGCGCCAGGTGCTGCCGCATCTCACCTACCTGCGGGTCAACATCACGGCGGGCGAGCGCCGGCGCTACGCCGAGATCATGGGGGTTCCCGAGAAGTTCTTCGACCAGGTCTGCCGGAATATCCGCGACATGGTCCGCATCAAGAAGGAGATGGGGCTTCCCGTCACGATCGGGCTGCAGATGGTGCTCATGCCGCAATACGAGGACCAGATCCTGCCCCTGGCGCGCCTGGGCAAGGAGCTGCGCCCCGACTACCTCGTCATCAAGCATTGCTCGGACAACGAGGACGGCTTCCTGGGGGTCGACTACGACGGCTACCAGAAGCTCTACTCGAAGCTGCGCGAGGCGGAGGCCCTCTCGGACGAGGGCTACCAGGTCGCCGTCAAGTGGTCGAAGATCGAGGCCAAGGGGACGCGCCGCTACCAGCGCTGCTACGGCCCGCCTTTTTTGATCCAGCTCTCGGGCTCCGGCCTCGTCGCCCCCTGCGGGATGCTCTTCAACGAGAAGTACAAGAAGTTCCACGTGGGCAACATCACCCGCGAGCGCTTCAAGGACATCGTGAGGAGCGACCGCTACTGGGAGGTCATGAACTACCTCGCCGGCCCCGATTTCAACGCCCAGAAGATGTGCGGCAGCCTCTGCCTCCAGCACAAGGTCAACGAGCAGCTCGACGGCTACATGAAGGGCGAGCACGCCCTCGAGCGCCCCGCCGGCCCCCCTCCCGCCCACCTCAACTTCATTTGAGTCGGCCCCCTTGCGCGTCACGGAATGCTCCTGATACACTAAAAGCATGACCATCGCCGACCGAATCGCCGTCGACCCCAAGGTCATGCTGGGCAAACCCGTCATCCGAGGGACCCGCATCCCGGTCGAGCTCATCGTGAGGAAGCTCGGAGAAGGCGCGACGGAAAAGAGCCTTCTCGACGCCTACCCCCGCCTCACCAAAGAGGATATCCAAGCGGCCCTCCGCTACGCCGCAGACAGCGTGTAACCGGTGCCTGGCATTAAGTTTTTAAGTTATCGACGTTGAGGACCCCCGGCTTGCGCCGGGGCGACGGATGCCGGATTTTGAATAACTTAAAAA
>DAHVWT010000103.1 GCA_027327915.1 Elusimicrobiota bacterium | reverse complement strand
CAGGCAGGCGGCCGTCGCGCGGAAGGACTCGTCGACGACCAGGGCCGCGACGGAATAGCCCAGGCGGGCGACGATGATCTCCGCCAAGGGCTCCGGGATGAATTCCGGACGCCGCCCGGCGCGGTAGGCCAGGGCGGCCTCCCGGACCAGCCGCCGGCTTGTCCCGGCGTCGAGATAGCAGCTTTTCATGAAGCTCGAGCGGTCCTCGGGATTATTGCTGCTGAGCCCGAAATAGCCCGAGACGAAGCAGAGCCCCCGCTTCAAGGCCGCGAGATGGATCATCAGCCCGTCCCCGTAGGAGCCGACCCTCTCGTCGTAGCCCCCCTCCTCCAAGTAGAGCTCCCGGCTGTAGATGGCGGTCGGGGCCGAAAACCCCCACAGCCCCCGGCAACGCCGCCTTCTCAGCTCGCCGGGCGGGATGAAGCCGTCCCGCGCCGAGAGCATCCGGGGGCTCGGCCCCGAGGAGACGATGTTGCCGGCGTCGTCCAACTCCGCGCCGAAGGCGCAGCAGGCGCCCGACTCGGGGTGCTCCTCGAGAAGCCGGGCCGCCCGCTCCAGATAGCCCGGCATGACGAGATCGTTGGCGGAGCTCGCGAAAAGCCAGCGGCCCGAGGCCTCCCGCGCTCCCAGGGTCGTGGCGCGGTTGGCGCCCAGGGGCTTGTCGTTGCGCCGAAGCCGGATGAGGGGGTGGCGGGACGCGAAGGCCTCGACGAGGCGCGGGCTTTGGTCCGTGGAGGCGTCGTCGACGACGATGATCTCCCGGAGGAGCGCCGGGGCCGCGAGCAAGCTTTGGAGCTTGGCCGCGATATAGCGCTCCTCGTTGCGCATCGGGATGACGGCGGAAATGCTGCCGGCGCCTGGCATGGAGTTTTTGAGTTATTTCAAAATCCCCCGCCATCCGCCGCGTCGGCTGAAGGCCGGGACTTTCTCATCATAACTTAAACTTAATGCCATGTGGAAAAACCGGTAAAAACCGGTGACACCATACTGATTGTCCCTTCGGTCCTCGCCGGCCGGCGGCGGCCCCCGGAAATAGGTATGGTGTCACCAGATTTCCGGCGCCTGGCAAACTTAATGACTCCCGCTTGCTTTAATTATATTTTGATGCTACATTGTGCACTACAATAGCACGAAATGAACAAGAAATATAATTTAAAAACTCTGGGGTCCCAGGCGGCTCGTTTCGTGACCACCTTGCAGGAGCGCCGCCACCTGGCGTTCGCCCTGCCCGAGGTCATGGAGATCACGGGGCTTCAAGGAGCCTCGGCCCGCAGCTTCATCCGCGCTCTGGTCAACCGGGGCGTCGCGGCGAGACTGCGGCCGGGCCTCTTCCATCTCGTCCCCTTCGAACTCGGCCGGGAGAAGGATTACCTGGGCAACCCGTATGCGGCCGCTCGGGAGCTGATGAGAGGCCGGGAGTACTACGTCTCTCACGCCTCCGCCATGGACATCCACCGCATGACGACCCAGCCGCAGCTCGTGGTCTACGCGACCTCGCCCAAGGCCCCGCGCGGACGCACCGTCTTCGGCACCGAGTTCCGCTTCGTCCGCTGCCCGCGGAAACGCTTCTTCGGCTTCAGCGAGCACTGGGTGGACAAGCAGGAGAAGGTCATGGTCAGCGACATCGAGCGCACGGTGATCGACGGCCTGAAAGCCCCGCAGTATTGCGGAGGCGTCAGCGAGGTGGCCAAGGGCCTGGCGATGCGGCGATCCGACATCGACGCCCGGAAGCTGGGGGAATACGCCCTGCGCCTGGGCAAGAGCGCCGTCATCGGCAGGCTGGGACAGCTCATGGACGTGTTGGAAATCGGAAAAGAAAGCGACCGTGCCGCTCTGCGCAAGCGCTTGGGCAAAGCCTATGTGCTCCTCGATCCGACCCTGCCGGCCGAGGGCCCATTCCTCGCCAAGTGGCGGCTGAGGCTCAACATGTCCGCCGAGGAGCTGCGGGCCGTCCCGCGGACCTGAGATGATCCCTCAACGCGACCTGTCCTTGCTTTCGAACCGGCTGGCCAGAGACGGCGGCCGGCGCATTCCCGAGACGGTGCTCGAGCGGGACTACTGTCTGGCATGGTTCTTGACCGCGCTTTCCCGCGAACGGCTCGGCGAGCGCCTGGTCTTCAAGGGCGGCACGGCGATCAAACGCTGCTACGTCGGAGACTATCGTTTCTCGGAGGACCTGGACTTCACTCTCACGGAGGAGACGTCCTTCGAGGATATCCGGAAGGGGCTCGATCCCATTTGCGCGCGGGTCCATCGCGCGTCGGGGATCGCGTTCCGGTTCGCGCGCGAGGATCGGCGCGGCCGCTCCAACAGCCACACCTTTTACCTCAGCTACGAGGGACCGCTGCCGGCCGCGGCGGCGGGCAACGAGGTCAAAGTCGACGTCACGATCCGAGAGAAAATCGTGTTCCCCCCGGAACGCCGCCCCGTGCTGCGCGGCTACGATGAGTACGCCGACCTGCCCGATGGCACGGCGCTGCAGGTCTATTCGCTCGACGAGATCGCCGCTGAAAAGGCGGTCGCGGTGATGGACCGGTCCAGGAACGAACCCCGCGATCTCTACGACATCTGGTATCTGACGAGAGAGAACGATATGAAGCTCGCCCGCCTCAAAAACGCGGTCGAGGAGAAGCTGGCCTTCCGCGGCAAGAAGCTTGCTGACGTGACCGGCGAACTCGCGGCCAAAGAGGCCCGCCTTAAGAAGCTCTGGCAGACGCGCCTGGCCGCCCAGATGGCGAGACTGCCCGAGTTCGAGGCAGTCTACCGCTGGGTTCGCCGGGCCTTCCGCCAGGCCGGCCTCGGTTGACCGCCCTGATCATTCGGAAAAACCGGTGACACCATACTGATTGTCCCTTCGGCCCTCGCCCGCCGGCGGCGGTCCC
>DAHVWT010000102.1 GCA_027327915.1 Elusimicrobiota bacterium | reverse complement strand
TCGCATTTCGCGCCGCACCGTCAACGCGGTGCGCCACGAAGTCATGCGTTCCTGAGAGGAAACTGAAAAAGACGCGCCATCTCGTAAAGTTTGGAGGCTTTATGAAGGGCATGCTTCAAGCACGCAGTTGCCCGCGCTCGGTGTTATCCGTTCTGTTTCTGCTTGGCGCCGCGACGGGAACGGCTCTCGCGGCCCCGGCCCTCGTGCTCGATACCTCGCGAAGCAAGCTTTGGATCGAGGGAGATTCGACCCTTCACCGCTTCTCGGCGCAAGCCCGCCATTTCGACGCGACATTCGCATCCAAAGCCGTCGCGGCCGCGACTCCGGCCGACCTGATCCTCAAGGGAAACGTGCGCGGCCTGGATCTGGACGTTCCGGTCGCGGCCCTATCATCGGGAGAGAGTGATCTCGACAAAAACATGCGGGCGGCGCTCAAAGAAAAAGAGGCGCCCCTGATCGCCTTCAAGATGAGCCGCTATCAAGTGAGCGGCAATCCCGATGTCTCGGGACAAGCTTCCTACACCCTCCATGCCCACGGCACGCTCTCCATCGCGGGGCAGGAGCATGAGGTCGACCTCGAAGCCGACTGCATCGTTAACGGTGGCTCGGCCCGGCTCACCGGCAACTACCCTCTATTAATGAGCGATTACGGCGTCAAGCCCCCAACCTTCATGTTTGGGGCCCTCAAGGTCAAGGACCGGGTCGTCGTCCGGTACGATCTTGTCCTCAAGCCGGGAGGGTGACATGGGAATCGACCGGTTGCGGGCCCTCGCCGTCGCGCAAACGGCGGCACTGCTCGCGGCCTTCTCCTCCCCAAGCCCCGCGGCCTGCTCGAGCGGCCGGGATATCCAGGTCTCCGTCCGCCAATCGAGCATGGGATGCGCCATCGAGGGCCGCTTCACGAGCCCCGCGACGCCGGCCCAGGCCTGGAAGGTGCTGACCGACTACGAAGGCATCCCCTCCTTCATTCCCTCCATGAAGACGAGCCGCGTCCTCAAGCGCTCGGGCGGCTTCATCTACCTCCTCCAAAAATCCCGGGCGGGGGCGTTTCTCTTCCACCGCACGGTCTCGTTGCTCCTTAAGGTCAAGGAAGTCGCGCCCGAGGCCATCGACTTCAGCGACATCTCCGGCCGAAGCTTCAAGGCCTACGGAGGCTCTTGGCGGCTGTCGCCGCAGGCCTCGGGCGTCGGGGTCGTCTACCGCGTGCGCGCCGAGGGCGGGCTCGCCGACGGCCATTGGCTGTCCGAGCTCGCGGCCAAGTGGACGGCGACCTCGCTCCTAGAGGGCGTTTGCGATGAGATGCGGCGGCAAGCAGCCTCGCGCCCCTGATCGCCCCGAGGCCGTTTTGTTTGGCATCTTCGTTGCGATGTCACGATATCGACATACCAATAACATGCATCCGCAACAGGAGGTTTTATGGACCCGCTGATCGCCGCAATCGCCGTGACGGCCCTGGGAGGTCTTCTGGCCTCCCCGGCCCGCGCCCAGACCGCCGACCCGGGCATCAACATCATCAGCAATGCGACCGGGAGCTTCAATGTCGACGGCCGTTTCCAGCTTCTTGGCTTGGGGGAGAATGTCCCCGAAAACGTCCGCAACAACGACCGCGTTTATCTTTTTCTGAAAGAAGCCAGGCTCGGCGTCAAGGGAAATTATAAAGGCTACAGATACGAGACGAACGTCGTCCTTGGCGGCGAGGAGCAAACCTCGGCCAACAGCCCCTCTCTTTCATTACTCGACGCCTACGTCGACGCGCCGATCCCGCTGAAGGGGGCCTCCGTCATGGCCGGGCAGTTCCGCGTCCCCTACAGCCGCGAGGCTCTCACCGACAGCGGCTACATGAACTATAACTCCCGCTCGATCGCAAGCGACGCATTCAACTGGGGAGGCCCGAGCAACGAGGGGGGCCGCGACGTGGGCTTGTCCGTCAATGACTATCGGGGCGAATTCGCCGGGACCGTCGGCGTCTTCGCCGGAGGCGGCCGCGACGTCAATGTCAATCCGACCCATGCCTTACCGGAAGCCCTCGGCATCCCGATGATGGTCGCCCGCATGGGCTATGAGGACGGCGCGGACAAGGATATTTATCACGTGACGCAGAACAGCCTCAACGTCACGAAGACGGAAAAGGCGGCCTTCGTCAACGCCCTTTTCATGAAGGACTCCACCATCGGCCATTCGACCGTCATGAACGTCGACCCGACCGGCGACAAGCCGCTCTTGATCGATCCCAACTGGAATCCCTATATCGCCGAAGAGGTCGGGAAAACACCCGCGGGATACGCCGATGGCGACCTCTATATGCTGGGCGGCGACGTCATCGAGCGGAAACCGGTGGGAAACAACGAGGTCCTGACCGGAGAGGCGGAGTTCGACTGGGGCGGCTACCAAAACGGCTACGGCGGAGTCCACATGACGGCCTGGCGCGCCCAAGGAAGCTACCGGCGCGACAAGGTGGAGGCGGGCCTGCGCTACGCGGCGCTCCTTCCAGGACGGACGATGGGCCTGGGCTCCTACAACGGCACGAGCGGCGTTCTAACGTCGGTTTCTCCGCTCGGCGGTCCGGTCATCGACGAAATCACCCCGTCCCTTACTTGGTACATCCACGGCAACAACATCAAGCTGGTAGGCGACGCGCCACTCTACCTCAACATGCCGGTCTTCCACGAGCCGGGAGTCGGTTCCTACGTCATGGGAGACCTCCCCGATCAGGCTACCGTGCTGGCGTCCAGCACCGGTGGGACGCTGACCCGGGCCTTTGTTCCCGAGATCCGCGGCATGTTCCAGTTCCTCTTCTAGGGTATCTGCGTGGGCGCCGGCGCTTGGCATTAAGTTTTTAAATTATTCCGGTGGAAGGGATCGTCATCCCGACGAAAGCCGGGACCCTAATGCTGATATAGACGAGCCTG
>DAHVWT010000101.1 GCA_027327915.1 Elusimicrobiota bacterium | reverse complement strand
CGCAGATCGTGGGCCATGCAGTAGCCGATCTCCTCGAGCTCACTCATATCCCGCGAAAGCCTCTCCGCCATCGCGTTGAACGCCATCGTCAGCCTGCCGATTTCGTCACGGGATCGGGGCTCGACGCGCGCGTCGATCCTCCCCTCGGCCATGGCGCTCACCGCCTCCATCAGTCGAGAGACGGGTCTCGTCATCGGCCAGGCGAGCAGGCAGCCGAGCGCGATCGAGGCCGCCAGGGCGGCCAGGAAGATCATGGAGAGCATCCCCGCAAGCCGTCGCGACGGGGCGAAGGCTTCCCCCACGTCCTGGCTGACGGCGACGATCCAGCCCGCCGCCCGGGCGCGCGCATAGGCCGAAAACCGCGCCGGATCCGCCGGGAACAGCGCTCCTCCCGGAGGACTCATGATTATCCGGCCCTTCCCGTCCAGCAGTTGGACGGAGCCCGACTTCCCGAAGCGTATCTTTTCGATGCCGCCGATCGAGTGGCGATTGAGGATGACGATGCCCGACAGGACGCCCACGATGGCGTCGCCGCGCCGTATGGGGGCGCCGATCGCGACGCCGATTTCCCCCGAAGGAGAGTGAAACGGCCTTGAAAACAGTGTTCTTCGCCGCCGGGCCGGCGCCGCGAGGATCTTCTCCGGATGGGAAGGCAGCACGCGCTCGGTCCCGACGCGGCTCTTTAAAAGCACCCGCCCGCTTTTGTCGCTGACGACGATGGCGTCGATCAATTCCGTCTCCCTTGAAACGATGCCGATCAGGTAGCGCTGGCGCGCGCGCGCCATGCTTTCAATCTCCGGCTCCGAGGCGAGCCGCTCGATGGCGTAGCGGATCCGGCGCATGTAGCCGTCCAATTGGATCGCGATCGTCTTCGCCAGGAGCCGCTCCTCCTCCATTTTGAGTCGGCGAAGCGTCCTGATGGTCTCCCGCGTCGCGCCGGCTCCCGAGGCGGCGACGGCGAAGGCGGCGATGCCCGCGAGCGCCAAGGTGATCTTGTATCGAAAGCTCAGCATGCCGAGCGCCCCCCCGCAACGCTCCGGCTAAAATCCATCCGCACGGCAAGATTGATGCCCGCGCCGCCCCTTTCGTGATAAAATGTCGTCCAGCATGAAGCGTCCGGACATGGTCCTGGCCTTGGCGGCCTGCCTTGGGGCCGCGGCTCTCCCCGCCGCCGCCGAGGGCCCGCTCGATTCCCTGCCGGCCCTGGCCGAGGGGGCCCGTCTCTTCGACGGAGCCGCCGCCCGCCGGGAGGCCGTCCTTTCGAGCCCGAACGCCGTCCGCGGGCTCGGGCGGACGCGGGACGCGGGGGCGGACCTCGACGGCTGGATTTCCCGGGAGGAAATCACGGCCCGGCAACGGATGTTCGCCAACATCTCCCCCGCCGGCGCGGCGCCGGGCTCCGTCGCGGCCTCCCCCTCGACGCACGATCCCGACTACGATTACGATTGGGTGCGGGACGCCGCCTTGACGATGGACTCCGTGGTCTCGCTCGAGGCCGGTGCCTCGCCCTCCGAGCGGCAGGGCTATGACAAGGCCCTTCTCGCCTACGCCCAACTCTCCCGCCGCCAGCAGACGGAGCCCTCCGCGGCAGGCGACGGCGAGCCCAAATACGACATGGACGGCGCCCCCTATACGGGGCCGTGGGCCCGCCCGCAAAACGACGGCCCGGCCCTGCGGGCGCTCACCCTCATCCATTTCGCGCGCTCCCTCCTGTCCCGGGGGCAGACGGCGCTCGTCCGCTCCCTCCTCTACGACGGCAAGCTCCCCACGAACTCCGTCATCAAGACCGATCTCGAGTACGTCGCCCACCATTGGGGCGACGCCTGCTACGATCTCTGGGAGGAAACCTACGGACGGCATTTCTTCACGGAGATGATGCAGCGCCGGGCGCTCGTCGAGGGGGCGAAGCTCGCGCGGGATCTGGGCGACCCGGGGGCCGCCGACTACTATCAATCCCAGGTCGAGCCCTTGAGCCGCGAGATCGAAAGGCACTGGGACCCCGGCCGAAACATCATCGTGGAGACGCTCGACCAGCAGGGGATGGACTATAAGAAAAGCGGCCTCGACAGCGCGGTCGTCCTCGCCGTGCTCTACGGGGAAGGCCAGGACGATTTCTTCCCGCCGACCGACGACCGGGTCCTCGCGACCGTCCTTGCCCAGGAAAAGGCCTTCGACTCCCTCTATGCCCTCAACCGCCCGGACGATCCCGGCGCCGACTCCCCCGTCGCGGTCGGGCGCTACCCCGAGGACCGCTATGGCGGCGGCAACCCCTGGATCCTCTCCACCGAGGGCTTCGGCGAGTTCTACTACCGCCTGGCGAAGGAATTACGGGGAAAGGGCTCGATCCGCGTCAACGACATCAACGGGCCCTTCTATCGCGGCCTCGCCGGCCCCTCCGGCGCGGGTCTCGCCGCCGGGACGGTCCTGCCCTCCTCCGATCCCCGCTACGCGGCCATCCTGGCCGCTCTCGCGCGCAAGGGCGACGCCCAGGAGTCCCTCGTCAGGGCCCACGCGGGGCCGGGCGGGGAGCTCTCGGAACAAATGGACAGGAACTCGGGCGCCATGAGCTCGGCCCAGGACCTGAGCTGGAATTACGCGGCCTTCATGGCCGAGGACTCCGCGCGCCGGGAACTCCGCGGCGCCAGGCATTAATAACGCCAGGCGCCGCAATCTAGGATCGCCAGAGGATGAGGGGGTTCTCGATGGGGATGGAGGCGGCGGGATGACGCGGGACGACACGGGGGGTGTAGTCCTGCGCCGGGCGCTTGGCGGGAACCGCGGCCCCGTAGAAGTAGCCGCCGAACGAGCCCGCGATGCTTCCCATCCGCCTCATGGGGACGCGCGCGGATTCTCCGCCGCGCGGGCCCTCCGCGTAAAGCTCGACCTCGAAGCTCTCCGCGGGGATCTCTCCACAGTAAAGCTCCACCCGGAAGTCGAGAATTCCCCCCGAGCGCGTGACCTGAAGCTCGCCGAAGCGCAGCGTCGGCCAGTCCTCGCGCAGCCGTGAGAATCTCTCCTCGATCTCCCGAGCGAGGCGCGCGCCGTCGGCGCGACGTTGCCGCCAGGAAGCCGCCGCCGGCAGGTAGGCCGTCTGCACGTAATCCCGGATCATGCGGTTGGAGCTGAAGCGCGGGGTAAGTCGGGCCATGCTCTCCCGCACGCGCTTAAGCCAGCGCCTCGGAAGGCCCTGGGCGTCGCGCTCGTAAAATTCGGGAACGATCTCGTTTTCCAGGATGTCGTAGAGCCGGCCGGCCTCCTCGGCGTCCCAAGAGGGCTCCTCGTGAAGCTTCCCGTCGCCCAGGGCCCAACCGAGATCAGGCCGGTAGGCCCGAGCCCACCAGCCGTCAAGCTCCGAAAAATTGAGGCCGCCGTTGACCAGGGCCTTCATGCCGCTCGTCCCGCAGGCCTCGAAGGGGCGGCGCGGCGTGTTGAGCCAAACGTCGATCCCCGTGATGAAGCGGGAGGCCTCCATCATGTCGTAGTCCTCGAGGAAAACCACCCGGTCCCGGATCCCGGAATCCGACGCGAA
>DAHVWT010000100.1 GCA_027327915.1 Elusimicrobiota bacterium | reverse complement strand
AATCACAGCCCGCCCCCACCGCCGCGCAGGACGGGACGCTGCTGTTGAACTTCCCGCTCATGGGCGTCTGGTCGCCGAAGGGACAGAGGCAGCCTTGCTGGACGTATTCGTACGCCCACGTCGCGTAAGGCTGGTCCGTGGTCGCCAGGTTCGTCGTCACGTTGGGATCCGTGCAGCCCGAAGAGCTGGTCTGGCGCTTGGCATAGGCATAGCCGGGTTTCGGCGCGCCGATCGGCGGAGTTCCCCCGTTCGAGATGAAATAAGAATAAGGAAGACAGTTGAAATCCTGATAGGGCAGATAGCCGCAGGCGATAATCTGGCAGGGATCGGCCTGGGAAGCAGTCGTGATGCCCGGGCTCCCGGCGCTGCCGGGACAGTTCAAGCTGTTGTCGTAGCAGCACTGGCTGTTGCAGGCCGAAGTCAACTGGCCCGGAACAATCGCCTGGCTGGGATGATCCACCATATACATCCGGACGGCGGCTCCGATCATGGACGTCATGCTCGAGGCGTGGTCGGCCTTCGCCTCCTCGACGGCCTTGTAATATTGGGAGACCCCCATGGAGGCGAGCACGCCCACGATCAGGACGACCACGAGCATTTCCATGAAGGTGAAACCTCGACTCGACGCCGGAATCGCGATCATGGTTTATTGGCATCCCGCCGGGCAGCCGGCCACGTTGGCGTTGCCGGCCGACACGTTGCCCGGCGCCGGCGCCTCATTGACGGGGCAGACGCAGCCGTCGCCGCTGCCTGGCGCGGCCGCCATAACCCAGTAACCCCATCCATTATAAGGGGACCAGGAAGTTTCCACGGAAGACGAGACGCAGCTGCCGCCGCCTCCCGACGTCTGTCTTTGGGCGCAGGCATAGGCTGCCTTCCCCCCCGAACAGGGCAGGCCGCCGCTGCCGCTGCCGACATAGTAAAGATAAGGCTGGCAATCGAACGCGCGCTGTGTGATGTAGCCGCAGGCGACGAGCTGGCAGGGATCTCCAAGCCCCGTCGTGCAATTCGAGCCGTCGTAGCAGCACTGCTGGTTGCACGCATCGCTGAGCGGTCCGGCGCTCGTGAAATTAGTCACCATCGGGAAATCCGTCACGTACGAGCGCACCGCGCCGGCCAGCATCACGACGCGGGCCGAGGCGGCATTAGCCTTGCTGACCTCGACCGCCTTCATGTATTGAGGGACGGCGATGCTCGCCAGCACGCCCACGATAAGCACCGTGACCAGCAGCTCGATCAAGGTCATGCCCTGCTGATTCGCGACGGCGGATAGCGGGGAAAAACGGGGGCCCCGTTGTCCTCCGTCGTCTCCCAAGTCCGCCGCCTCCCGCCTCCCGCCGTCTTTCATGGCCGTCCGTCGCCTTTTGCCGCTCTCCGTTGCTTCCTGGCTCCTTGTCATCAATGCGCGCTCATCGTCGCGAGCTTGAAGATCGGAAGATAGATGGCCAGCACGACGATCGCCACGAGGACGCCGATCAAAATGACGGCCAGCGGCTCGACGAGCGTCGTGAACCTCAGGATGAACTGAGTGATGCGCCTCTGAAAGAAAGTGGCGAGCGTCTTGAGCATCTCGGGCAGCTTGCCGGATTCCTCTCCCATGAACATCATCTCGATCACCAGCGGCGGCAGCACCCCGCCCCGCCGGAAGGCGCCGGAAATGGATTTTCCGCCCGCCACGTCCTCCTTGACGCCCTTGAGCATGCGGTGGAAGACGATGTTCTTGGCGAAAAGGCCCTCGAGGACGGCGATGGCGTTCAAAATGCTGACGCCGCTCTCGATGAGCGTCGAGAGCGTCGAGAGGAGACGCTCGACGAGGATGTTGTTGACGAAGACGCCGAACATCGGCATATCCAGAATCATCCTCCATTTGAAGAGCTGGCCCGCTTCGGTGGCGACATAGGCGCTCCAGGAAAGCCAGCCCGTAATCCCGGCGATCGCGATGAACATCCAGTCGTGAACGATGAACTCCGATACGGCGATCACGGCGCGCGTCAGGAGAGGGAGCTCCATATGGAACTCCTTGAAGATTTCCGTGAACTTCGGGACCACGACGACAATGAAAACCGTGATCACGACGCCCGACATGCAGATGAGCACCGCCGGGAGCATCATGGCGTTCAAAATCTTCGTCTTGAGCTCGGCCTGGGACGCGAGGTAGGACGCGATCTGGTTGAGGATTTTCGGAAGCTGGCCGCCCATTTCGCCGGCCTGGACGAGAGAAATCCACAGGTCGCTAAAAATCTTCGGATGCGCCTCGAGGGCCTTGAAGAGCGCCGAGCCCGCAGAGACATCCTTGGCGACCTGAGTCAGGGCCAAATGGAGGGCCTTCGACCCCGTATACTCGGCTAGGAGCGACAGGGCGCGCACGAGGGGCACGCCGCCGTTGAGAAGAGTCGCCAACTGCTCGGCGAAAAAGATGAGCTGCCACGTCCCCACCTTGCCGCCGCCGGCGAGCTTTTTGGCGATGCCGGAGCCCGCCTTCTCGCTCGCGAGGGCCAGGATGAAAAAGCCCCGGCCTTGGAGGGAGGCGACGGCCTCGTTCTCGTCGACGGCCTCCAGAATGCCCGTCTTCATTTCCCCGCGTTCGTTCTGGACCGTATAGGAAAACTGAGCCATGCGAGCCTCCTTATTCCTCCACCGTCGCGGAGTGGACCTCTTCGATGGTCGTCTGGCCCGAAAGCACCTTCCTAAAACCGCTCGCGCGCATATTCCACATTCCCGTCTTGACCGCGGCCGCTTGAAGCTTCGTCATGTCCCCCTTATCCTTGGAGATGATGCGCCTCATTTCCTGGTTGATCCGATATATTTCGTATATCGCCCGGCGGCCCTTAAAGCCCGTGTTGTAGCAGCTCGGGCACCCCGTCGGCTTGTAGAAGGTCCGGCCGGTCGGCATCGACTCCAGCAGCGCCCCCTTGACCACCTCATCCCATTCCTCCGCGGGGGGCTCATAGGGTTTCTTGCACTCGGGGCAGAGCATGCGGACGAGCCGTTGCGCGGCGACCAACATCAGGGAGCCCGCGAGAAGATAGGGTTCGATCCCCATGTCGACCAGGCGCACGACCGCCGCGAGGGCGTCGTTGGTGTGGAGGGTGGAGAGGACAAGATGTCCCGTCAGCGCGGCGCGCAGGCATGTCTGGGCCGTCTCGGCGTCGCGCACCTCGCCCACCAGGATGACGTCCGGGTCCTGGCGCAGGAAGGAGCGCAGGGCCGAAGCGAACGTCAGGCCGATATTGGCGCGGACCTGGACCTGGCTGATGCCGGACAGCTTGATTTCGACGGGGTCCTCGATCGTCATGAAGTTAAGCTCGGGCGTCTTGATGGTGTTGAGGATCGTGTAGAGCGTGGTGGTCTTGCCGGAGCCCGTGGGACCGGTGATGAAGATCAACCCGTGCGGCTGATTGGCCGCATCCAGGAAATCGGCCTTCTGGCGCGGATCGAAGCCCAGAGCATCGATATTAAGCTCCGTCGAGGCGTTGGCGAGGATTCTCATGACGACCTTCTCCCCGTAGACCGTGGGGCAGATCGAGATGCGCAGGT